>CABROZ010000027.1 GCA_902472795.1 uncultured Bacteroides sp.
GGGCACAGCCTACCCGCACGCGGTAGTCATCGACCTGGGTGCCACCCACACGGTAAGCGGCATTCAGTACTTGCCCCGCATGGAGAGCGAAGTGCCGGGCGGCATCAAGGACTTCAAGGTTTACGTGAAGAAAGAAGCATTCAAATACTGAATACTTCCCTGATAAGAACAGCGAGTCCCGCAGAATCCTTCTCCGGTCAGCAACATCTTGCTGCTACGTCAGAAGTTCTGCGGGACTCGCTGTATTTCAGCATTTCCGCCTGCAGTCATGCTTCGTCGTGGTAGTCGCCCAGACGACCGTTCCACAAATATTTGCGCGTTTCGCTGACCACCACGCCCGAAAGTAGCAGCAGCGAGAGCAGATTGGGGATTGCCATCAGCGCATTGGCTATGTCGGCGAAGTTCCACACGAGCGAAAGATTGGCTACCGACCCTACATAGACCAGCACAATCCAAATCACCCGATAACCCAGCATCAGCCGGCGTCCGCCCAGATACTCCACAGCTTTCTGCGAATAATAACTCCATCCCAAAATGGTGCTGAAGGCAAACGTAATGATGCCGAACGACAGAATAGGAGTACCCACATAAGGTATCTTGGAGAAAGCCATCTTTGTGAGAGCCGCATCACTGGTATAGTCGATGTCGGGATAGGCCAGGATGCTGCTGACCAATACCAGTCCCGTCAAGGCACAGATGACCACCGTATCCCAAAAAGTGCCGGTGGACGAAACCAACGCCTGACGCACCGGGTTGCGCGTCTGTGCGGCAGCTGCCACAATGGGAGCCGAGCCCAGACCGGACTCGTTGGAGAACAGGCCGCGGGCAATGCCGTAACGGGCCGCCATCATCACCGTAGTGCCCACAAAGCCGCTGCCTGCCGCCCGTGCCGAAAAGGCCGAATCGAAAATCAGGCAGACCGACTGCCACAAATAAGCATGATTGACGAAAAGAATATAGATGCAACCCAACACATAGAACAGGGCCATGAAAGGCACCAGTGCCGTACATACACGGGCAATGCCCTTGACACCTCCCAGAATGACCAAGGCCGTAAGCACAGCCATCACCAGTCCACTGACGTGAGGCGAGATGCTGTAAGACTCGTCGAGCAACAACGAGATGGAGTTGGCCTGCACCGTATTGCCGATGCCGAATGCCGCCACAGCCGTAAACACGCAAAAGACAATGCCCAGCCACTTCATGCCCAGGCCCCGTTCGAGCGCATACATCGGTCCGCCCGTCATTTCGCCTTCGGCATTCTTCACCCGATACTTTACGGCCAGCAGTCCTTCGGCATACTTGGTTGACATGCCCAACACGCCGGTAAGCCAGCACCAGAACACGGCACCCGGTCCGCCCAAGGCCACGGCTGTAGCCACACCGATAATGTTGCCCGTACCGATGGTGGCAGCCAACGAAGTGGCCAAAGCGCCAAACTGACTGACGTCGCCCTTGGCTCCGTCGTCCTTGCTGAGCGAGAGCCTCAACGCCTTGTACAAATGCAGCTGGGGAAAACGCAACCTGACGGTAAGAAACAAGTGGGTGCCCAGCAGCATGATTATCATGGGCCATCCCCACAGCCAGGAACTTATTCCCTGTAGGATTCCTTCTAAACTTTGCATAGTTGTATGGTATAGTATGTATTTTGATTACGGCCGCAATTTATAAAAAAAATTGCTTTGCACTGAACAGTCTGTTGCACGAAATCGCATTCCATCCATTATTTCTATATATGCATAGCCAATCCGGATATCCTGTTTTCGTCCGAGGTCACGATGAGTCGTATCGGCTTAGTGCCTTTGAATGATCCGCTTGATGATTTAAGACTGATAGAAAACAGAAACAAAAAAGGTGCCCCCCCGTCACCGGGAAGTACACCTCAGAAAGAAAAAGATTGCATATATCTGATTTCGACTTACGTCATTTGTTGCGCGTAACGGTGTGAAGCACCTTGCCGGTCTTGTCGATCATGCTGAGTTCCAGCGTTTTGGGCGTGGCCGAGATGATGGAGAAGCCCGGTTCGGGACTGCAGAACACAGTACCTTCGATGGGTTTCACCTTGCGGCTGAGCGAACCGCTGGAATTGGTCACGTAGTCGATGTCGCTTCCTTCGACACGTACGTGCTGGAAGTTGTGTATGTGTCCGCAGACGTACATGTCCACGTGATGACGGCGCAGAATGGGGTCAACACGCTGTTGCATGTTCTGACGTTCGATTTCGTTTTTCGGCGTCTCGGCATAGATAGGATGGTGACCGACTACAATCACCCAGTCTTCCGTGGCAGCAGCCAACACACCGTCCAGCCACTGCAGCTGGTCGTCGATGCTCTGCAGGCAGGCATCGGGATATTTGTCGTTCTCCTGACGGTACTTGTCGATAAGGGGAGCCGTGTCTATCCAAACGACGCGTACGGTAGTACCCTCTTCGCTGAATGCCTTGGTGTAGTAACGTCCGGGCATTGTCCAACGGCGACTCACACGGCTATAGTCGAGTACGGCCTGCGTCGAGCCACGGTATTCGTGGTTGCCCAAGACGGGATACCAGTCAATCATCAGTTCGGGATGACTGTAGATCAGTTCGTAGTTGGTCATCCACAGAGGGTCGTTCACCGAACGCACGCCTTCGAAGTGGTGTACGTCGCCGGCGGCAATCACAAACTCGGGGCCTACTTCTTCGGCCATCTCGCCCATCAGTTCGGCTATGGGCTTCTGGTCGTAGTAGCCGTTGCGGCCCAGGTCATTGGCTACATAAATGTTGAATTTATCATCGTATGCCGAATAGTCTATCTTGTTTTGGGCAATGGCCCACTGCCCCAGCAGGGCAAGAGTCAGCAGAAGGAACAGTTTCTTCATTTTCGTTTTTTGTTTTTAAAAGGTTACAATTCCGTTTTATTAAATAACTCAACTTTGACTTCGTCGATTTTCAATTCGCAAGCTCAAGCTACAGTTGGTAAGTAACAAGTTGACGAGTTGACAAGGCGTTTGCTGCGAACCGTCTCAAGCGGCACTTTATCAAACAGGACATCCCGGGCCTTGTAAACTTGTTGACTGAAGCCTTGTTAACTGCAAAAATAGTATCACTCCCTGGTAGAATTCCGAATCATGCCGTTCGGACAGGAAAGAAAGGGGAATGCGTCAGGATTGATACATTCCTCTTTCAAGATTTACTATTTTAACAAATGAACGATATAGCCATCAGTCATCAGCCTTGCCTGTCAGAAGTTGATCTTGAAACCGGCATTGACACGCACGCCGTAGTATTCGGCCTGCATGGAGCGGTCGGAGGTTCCCTGATAGTAGCGCAAGGGCTGGTTCAGCAGGTTGGTAGCTTCGGCATAGAAGGTGGTCTTCAGTTTCTTGCCGAAAGTGTAGCTGGCGTTTACGTCCAGGTAGTTCACCTTGTCGTAGTAGCGGTCGTAGAAGGCTTCCTCGCCTACTTCGTCGATGAAGTCGCTGGCAAAGTTATAGCTCAGACGGATGTTGAATCCTGCCTTGTCGAAGTAGAGCGAAGCGTTGGCCGTGTGCTCGGGCGAACCGGGCATGCGGAGGTCTTCGTTCTCACGGCCTTCGAAGTTGAAGTTCTTCACCTTACTGTAGGTATAGGTATAGTTGCCGTAGAATCCGATGCACTTCAGTGCGGGAGCTATGAAGCCGAAGTCGCGCTGATAAGCCAGTTCGATACCCAGTACGTCAGCATCGCCGGCGTTGCGGGGTTGGGTCAGAACGTCATACGTATGATTGTTGTAGGTGTAGTTGGTGATGCGCTGATCGACAATGAAGTCGTTGATCTTCTTGTAGAACAGACCTGCGCTGACCAGACCTACACTCTTGAAGTAGTACTCGGCACTGAGGTCGAAGTTGTAGGACAGGGTCGGAGTCAGATTGGGGTTACCCATCTCCAGTTCGTTGTCGCTGCTCTTCACCACTACGTTCGGAATCAGGTTGGAGTATTTGGGACGTGCGATGGTGTTGGTGAACGAGGCACGCAGCTTAAGGTCGTCGTTGACGTCGTACTTCAGCAGGACGGAGGGCAATACGTTGATGTAGCTGTCGGTGTAGTCGCCCGTAGGGTCGAGGCTTTCCTTGATGCCCTGGTCTTTATCCTTTTCGGTATAGATCCATCCGCTGTATTTCAGATGCGTATTTTCCAGACGCACACCGGCCATCAGGTTCCAGCGTTTGCCCAGCTGCTGGTCGAAGCGGATGTATCCGGCACTGACGGTTTCGTGCGCCTTGAAGTTTCCGCCTTCTTCTTCCAGGTTTTCTTCACCTTCGAACTTGCTGCTGTCACTGAAAGGCAGGTTGCCCAAGTATTCCTTGGTAAAGGCATCGCCCACTTTATAGCGGTCGCCGGCCATGTATCCGTCGCGATTCTGGTTCTTCAGGTTGGCCAGTGCTTCTGTCATGAATGTGCTTTCGTAGTCGCCTACGGGTTCGTAGTCGAAGAAAGTGATGTCTTTCTTCTTGTCCTTGTCAACGACTTTTGCTCCGAACTTCAGCTTGTTGGCAAACTTTCCTTTGGCCAGGGGCAACTCAAAGTTCAGGCTGAACTTCAGGTCTTTCTCCTTGATGTCTTCGAAGCTTTCGTCCAGTTCGTCCAACCCGTAATCGTCGGCGTTCATAATCAGCTCGTCAGCATTCACAGCCGACATGTACGGACGACGGATGTCGCTCCAGTCGGTATTCATGGCTACGCCTTCGCGGTTGAAGCCAATGTATCGTTCGTTGGGACGTTTTTCACCGGCCTGTGCATAAGAGGCTTTCCAGTCCATCTTCAGCCGGCCGAAGAGGTGTTCACCGCCAAGGGTGAAGTCCATGGTGCGCTGTTGCTCCAGACGGGCATTGCGGTTGTCGGGCGTACCGCCCTTGGTCTGATAGATGACTTCGTATTCGTTGGGTGTGTCGTCGTCCCACTTGTAGGTGAGGCGGTAGCGGTTCTCCCAGTCGTTACGGTTGTTGAAGATTCCCTTGAAGTCTATCTTGTGGTTGGCATTGATTTCCCAGTCCAAAGCCAGCGAATAACTCTGGCGTTCGCGGGTGACGTAGTACTGACGTATTTCGTATTCGTCGATGACCACATCGCCGTTGTCATTCCGCTCGTAAGCCATCTCCACGTCGTCGCTGCCGGCAGGATTGTTCTGATAAGAAGCAGAAAGCATCAGTCCAAGCTTGTCGTTGAAGAAACGGTCGCCATAAGTAAAGCCCAGATTTAAGGCAGCCTTACCGCTCACCCAGTTGTAGCCGGTTCCGGCCGTAGCGGCAATGGTGCGTTTGTAGGGCGAGTTCTTGGTGACGAGGTTGATGCTGCCGCCGATGGCGTCGGCATCCATATCGGGAGTCACCACCTTGTGCACTTCGATGGTCTGAATCATGTCCGAAGGTATCAGGTCGAGCTGGACGTTACGCGTGTCGCCCTCCGCCGAGGGGATGCGGTTGCCGTTGATAGTGACCGAGCTGAGGTCGGCACTCGTTCCGCGTACCTGTCCGAAGCGGGCCTCGCCCTGGTCGTACTGAACGTTGATGCCGCTGATGCGCTTCAGCGCGTCGCCGATGTTCGAGTCGGGGAACTTGCCCACCTGGTCGGCCGATACGACGTTGGTGATACCCAAACTGTTCTTCTGCGAACTCATGGCACGGCGTTGTCCGTGGAAGGCACCACCTACGACAACTTCCTGCAGTTCGACTCCTTCCTGCAGCACTACGTCCCGGTCTAAAGTCTTGCCTTCGGGAATGGTGATGTTCAGTTCCACCGGCGAATAGCCTACGTAGGTCACCTTCACGGTGTAGGTTCCCGGATCAAGGTTGGAGAATGTGTAGAATCCGTTGACGTCGCTCGTCACACCTGTGTGCAGTTTCTCAATATAGACAGAAGCACCCGGGAGAATTTGTTTGGACGCATCGACGATACGGCCGCGAATGGTCCCTTGTTTCGTTTCATTTGCTTTTCCGTCAGCCCAACTCACGTTGCTGACGCCCATAAACATAAATAAAAATAAGCACGCTTTTACAATCTGTTTCATACTTGTTTTCGCTGTTAATATTTTGCCGCAAAAGTAGAGGGACTCCGTTACGTGCATCTTGCGAAACATTGAAGATAGGGTAACAAATATATGACAAAAACGTTACAGACAACCCAGCCGGAGAAGATGCACGAACCTGCGATTTCCTCCCCTTCAGGAGGAGGTCCTATGCGGCTCGTGAGAGACACTTGTACGGCTCATGAGAGACACTTGCACGGCTCGCGAGAGACACTTGCACGGCTCGCGAGCAACACTTGTGTCCTGTAGGAAGGGGATAAAGAGACGAAAAAAAGGCTGCCCCAACCCCTCACGGGAGAGACAGCCCTGCCTTTGTTTAAAAATACCTATTAAAAACGATCACTTCAAACTAACAGTCTTTTCCCAAATAACTAATTCCTATATGAAAGTCTATAAAGACCATATCGATCAATTACCATTTCGAGTGCAAATATACATATCGCAAATCATTCAGATGTAGCAAAAATCGGTCAGATTTGGGCAAAAATCATTCAAATGACAGATTCCAACGCTCTTTCCATGCAATAATCGGCTTCCCCGACTCATCAAAACCGATCGGAAGCCAGATGTAGGAGGAGTACATCAGACTCTGAGGTTTCCACACGTCGGCCATGAAAATGTACTGCCCCTCACCCACCGGTAACACGAAAGTGCTCTGTCCGCCGAAGGTTTTCTCTGCGTTCGGACCCACCATCGGACTGGGGTGCTGCGTCCACGGCCCCCAAATGGAAGGAGCCGAAAACATGCGGGCCTCGTTTGGTGCCCAACCCGTACAGCCCGAAGTAATCATCCAATACTGACCATCGTGCTTGAAGATGGCAGGTGCCTCGTTGTGCCCACCGGGAAAAAGACGGATGTACCGACCCGTATGTCCCAGGTAGTCATCGGTCAATTCGGCTATCTGCAACGTCAGATTCTCTTCCGAGGAATAGATGTGGTAGGCTTTGCCGTCGTCATCAACAAAAAGGGTCATGTCGCGCGACATTTGTCCGCCGGACCAATCACGCTTCACAAACAGTCCCCTACTGACAGCATCGCGCCAGCGGGGTGTCCACCATTCCTTATATTCGTCCATGTTCCATGCCGTCGTACGTTCTTCGTCCGTCATGTTCTCCGGCCAGATGCCGGGATTCACGCGGCCGGAACCCAAGTAGCGGTAAGGACCCGTGGGCGTATCGCTGACAGCCACCGCTGCACGGGCAGCCTCGTACCCCCTGCCCTTCAGCTCGAGGTGAAACCACATGACAAACTTCTTTGTCCGTGCATTATAAATCACCTTGGGACGCTCCATGATGCACCCCACTTCGATGTCATCGCCGGGGCGATCGGACACTGCAAGGGCTACACCTTCGTACTTCCAGTGACACAAGTCGTCCGAAGAGTAACAGTTCACTCCCACCTTGGTCGAGAAGCCCTCTTCGGGCCGGTGCTCACCAAACCAGTAATATTTGCCTTCGTAACGGAGAACCCCGCCCCCGTGGGCATTGATGCAAGCCCCGTCCACGTCGTTCCACACTCCGGCAGGGACAATGGTGCCGCCGTTTCCGGCAAGAACAAACCCGCCGGAAAGGCCGGCCAGCAGCACACACAGTAATAATAAGCACTTCTTCATAAGCTTTTCGGTCTTTGTCTGTTTCATGCAGTTGTTTCAATCACTGATGACAAAGTTAGCCGTAAAAGCTTTATTCCGAGGTATAGGAATGTGTCATAATGGATAAGAAATGTTTCAAAGTTCGTCCCACGCAGGCGGATTTACCTTGAGCAGGTTCCTTACAAAGAAATCGTAACGTTTGTGCTCGCCGAAATCCTCGCCCATCGTGTGCCTTGCTCCGGGAATGACAACCAGTTCAAAATCCTTGTTCGCCTTGATCAGTGCGTTCACCACCTGCATGGTCGAAGCCGGATCTACGTTGTCGTCCATTTCTCCCACCACCAGCATCAGCGGACGGGTCAGCAGGTGGGCATTCTCTACGTTCGAGCCTTCGCGGTACTGTTCGCCTACGGGATAACCTAACCACAGTTCGTTCCACCAGATTTTGTCCATGCGGTTATCGTGGCAGCCACAGGCCGAGTATGCGGCTTTATAAAACTCCGGATGGAACAGTACCGCCGTCATCGATTCCTGTCCGCCGGCCGAACAGCCATAAATACCCACGCGGTCGATGTCCATATACGGATACTTTGCGGCAGCAGCCTTTATCCAGGCTATGTGGTCGGGCAGTCCGGCATCCTTCAGGTTCTTGTAGCAGACGTTTTCGAAGCTGCGCGAACGGAACGAAGTACCCATACCGTCCACCATCACCACGACGAAGCCCAGTTCGGCAATCGAAGTCATGTACCAGTTGTAGGGAGTAAACGTCTTGGGCACATACTGGCTGCCCGGCCCCTGATAGATGTATTCCAGCACCGGATATTTCTTATTGGGATCGAAGTTCGTGGGCCGGATGATGATGCCCCACATGTCGGTCTTTCCGTCACGTCCCTTTGCCGTGAACACTTCGGGAGCCTTCCAACCCTCGGCCACAAGACGGCTGATGTCGGCCTGTTCGAGCGGCATCACCACACGACCGTCGGCAGCACTGCGCAACACAGCCACCGGAGCCTTGTCCACCATCGAATACACATCGACCAGGTAGCGCATATCGCCCGAGAACCAAGCCTGATGCATTCCCTCGTCGGGTGTCAGACAAGTCAGTCCCGTACCGTCGAAGCCGATGCGGTAATAGCGTATCAGATAGGGATCTCCGTCGGCCTGTACACCGTTGGCCGAAAAATAAATCTCACGGTTAGCCTCGTCCACCCGTACCACCTGGCGCACATACCATTCGCCTTTCGTTATCTGGTTGACAACCTTTCCCGTCGTGCGGTCGTACATGTACAGGTGATTCCAGTTGTCCCGCTCGCTTGCCCAGATGATGTGTTTGCCGTCCTGCAAGTCGTAACGGTAGCGCAAGGGATAGTTCACGTACTTGTCACTGGTTTCCTCAATCAGCGGGCGCACTTTGCCGGTCTCGGCCGATAGTTCGAGCACACGATATACCTGATGCCCGCGCTGGTTGTATTCGAAGGTCACGGCCCGACTGTCGCTGTCCCATTGCAGTCCCCACAAGTCGTACTGGCGGTCGAACAGCGTGGTCGAAGGCTGTATGGCCTTCCCGGTCTCCACTTCGTAGATGCAAGGCACCTTGAAAGGCAGTTCGTCACCGGGTTTGGCGTACTCCTGCTTATGCAAGCGGGGTTGCAACTGGTCCTTGGGCGACGATTCCACGTAATATACGTAGCGTTTCTCCACCGGCCGTATCTTGCAGGCAGCTACCTTCTTGCTGTCGGGCGACCAGCGAATGTAAGCCGAATAATAATTGCCCAATGTTCCGTCTATACTGAGCTGACGCTCTTTTCCCGTGGCTTGTTCTTTCACATAGATATTTTGGTTCTTGATGAAAGCCGTGTACTTGCCGTCGGGCGAAACAACCGGATCGGCCGTCTTCTCATCATCCACTTCCATCCAATGACGCTGTTTGCCCGGTGCAGGCACAATGCCCTCATCGGTCAGACGGTTCTTCCGTACGGCATACATCCACTTGTGTCCTGCAAAAGCAAAGCGGAGCGTATCCAGTCCGCCATTCACCGAAAGCCGCTCCAACACAATGGCTTTCGGATCTACCTTCTTGCCGGCAGATGCAGAAAGAGCTTCGGCCAGCCGTTGATGGTCGAACAAGTCCTTCCTCGACTTTTTGTCGGCATTCACCAAGGCATAGATACGGCCTTCGGGCGTGCGGCGCACGTACCAGAAACAATGGGTCCCGTCTATCCACTGCGGAACAACGTTGGAATAATAAACCTTATCGGCACTATACTTTTCCCTCAACGAGTAGGCACGGCGATAGTCCTCCGCCGTACCCTGAGCCAACACCGTACCATAGCAGCACAGCAGCCCAAACAATAAAAAACTGAATCGGAATAACTTCATAAGAAAACACATAAGATATAAACAAAAGGCACGGACGTTACGGCTTCTCACAGAATGACTGATAGGTTCCTCTGTGATATTCCGTAATATCCGTACCTTCAACTATACGTTAACAGTATGATGGTTTTGCTCTATATTCGAGCCGAAAAATCAATAATCCATTTTCACACTGTTGCAAACCGGAGTCAGAACAAACGAGAACTCGTAGTCTGCATAAGGAAGCTGATATTGCGGCAACGGCCATGCTCCCCAACTGTTTACACAACCCAAACCCATCTGAGCTTTATCGATGCACAGATTCGTCAGGTCTGCTTCCTTTACTTCGGGAGAGTGACGCTGGTCTTTACCCCAACCGTCATCCAGCGATTCGATGGTGTAATGCAATGCAGAGGCCGAGAAAGGTGCGTCGGCTACAATCTGCAAGCCACGGCTGGCTGCATTCAACTGCTTCCACCAGCGGATGTCGGTCTTCGTTCCGGTCTCTTGCGGACGGATGTAAGAATAGAACTGTTCATCGACCGACTGACGGTAAATGCCCAGATCGGTGCAATGGTTGCGGTCGCTGTAGTTCTCAACCGGACCACGGCCGTAGTATTCAACTGTCTCGAACGATTTCGGCATCTGCATCTGCATACCGAAACGGAACATCGGCGATACCTTTGCCTGCGGATCTACTGTCATCTTTTGAGTTACCTTGATGGCACCCTTGTTGTTGATGACGTACGTCAGATTCAACTTGGCAGAAACACTCTTCATATCATAGTCGGCATATACCACAATCTGGCCGTCTTTGTTTTCCCATCTGAATGATGTCAGCTTCTGTTCAGGATTCTTCCATACAGCAAATCTGTGTTGCAAGCCTGCACCCATATCGTTATCTGTCGGGGCACGCCAGAAGTTGGGAGTAAGTGCTGCACCCTCGTTCATAAGTTCTGTACCGGCCACGCAGTAACGGCTCAGGTAACCGCTGTGCTTATTGAACTCCATACGGAAGTCTTCACCGTTTACAATCAGATAGTTCCAATCGTTATCCTGAACCTGGGGAACCACAGCCGGTTCGTTGGCAGTTTCTACATTCTTCAGGTCGAGCGCAGGAGCTTTGTAAGCATTCAGCACCAGCTGATCTTTAGCCACAGCATATCCGGCAGGCAATACACCTTCTTTCTGCTTCAGGCGATAAGTCACATTCAAGAGCCACTCTTTGCATTTGCAAACCTTACCCAAGTCGAGTTTTATCTTGGCTGTCTGGTGAGGTGCAACGTTCAGGTTCTCGACACGTCCGCTGCGAACGGCTTTTCCGTTGGCCAATACAACCCACTCCATGTAGTAGGCAGAAAGGTCGCGGAAGAAGTTTTCGTTGTAGACATTGATTTCGCCTTGTGCAAGGTTGGCCGGTGTGGTCCAGATGTTCTGATAGTAGTAACCTACTTCATACATGTGCGGATTAGGCACACGGTCGGGGCTGATAAGTCCGTTGTCGCAGAAGTTGTTGTCGGAAGCATCGAAACGGTTGAAGTCGCCTCCGTAAGCATAGATGGATACGCCATCCTTGCCTTTCCAACGTACAGACTGATCGACAAAGTCCCAAATGAAACCACCCTGCAAGTGAGGATACTTGCGGATGAGGTCCCAATATTCCTTGAATCCGCCTTGCGAGTTACCCATAGCGTGCGCATATTCACACTGTATCAACGGCTTTGTCAGATCGTTGCGCTTAGCGTATTCTTCCATATGTCTGTAGTCGGCATACATCGGACAGTAAACATCGGTAAATTCGTTGCCATGTGCCTGCTCGTACTGTACGGGACGGCTGGTGTCTTCCGACTTGATCCAGCGATAGGCAGCTTCGAAATTCGGGCCGAAGCCTGCTTCGTTACCAAGTGACCAGAAGATGATACTGGGGTGATTGAAACCACGTTGCACGTTGCGTTGGTTACGTTCCATGTGAGCTTTTGCATAGTCATCACGACGTGCCAGTGTAGATTCGCCATATCCCATACCGTGAGATTCGACATTGGCCTCGGCTACTACGTAGATACCGTACTTGTCGCACAGATCGTACCACAGATTAGCATCGGGATAGTGACACGTACGTACAGCATTGATATTGAACTTCTTCATCATCTGGATGTCCTGCAACATACGCTCGGGCGATACGACATATCCGCCATCGGGATCCATTTCATGTCGGTTGGCACCCTTGAACAGCACAGCCTGACCATTGACCAGAATCTGTCCGTTCTTCTGTTCGATCTTACGGAAACCTACTTTTACGGGAATTACTTCGTTGCTGCCCTGAAGTGTGGCACGCAATGTATATAAATAAGGTGTCTCGGCACTCCACTTATTGGGGTTCTCAACATTGAGCACTGTGGTCGAGCTACCTTTGGCTGTTGCTGTAGCCACTTGCTTACCTGCTGCATCGAGCAGTTCCAGATTGACTGTTCCGCTGCCCTTCAGGTCAAGCTTAACAGACAGAGAACCGTTCTTGTATTCGGCATCAAGGTCGGGAGTGACACGGATGTCCTGAATACGTTTCTTGTCGCGAGCGTAGAAATAACAGTCGCGACCTACACCGCTATAACGGAAGAAGTCCTGATCTTCAAGATAAGTGCCGTCGCACCAGCGGAATACCTGGAAAGCAATCAGATTTTTCTGGCCGGGCTTCAGATAAGAAGTCAGGTCGAATTCGGCTTCCAGCTTGCTGTCTTCGCTATAGCCTACGTACTTACCGTTTACCCACAAATACATGTTGGAAGTAACGGAACCGAAGTGTGCAATGATGTCCTTGCCTTTCCACGAAGCGGGAATGACAAATTCGCGACGATACGAACCTACGTGATTATTAGCAGTAGGAACTTCGGGAGGATTGTTTTTGTACTGATTGCGCCAAGCATAGCCTACATTGACGTAAATGGGGTCGCCATAACCGTTCAGTTCCCACATGGCAGGCACTCGCATGTCATCCCAGCCTTTGTCGTTAAAACCGACTTTCCAGAAGTCTGTAGGACGAGCATCGGCATCTTTCACCCAGAAGAACTTCCACAGCCCATTCATGGTCATATAGTTGGAAGACTGCTTCATGTTTTCCTTAGCTGCCGCGTCGGCCGACTCGTAAGCAAAATAGTTGGCGTGCATCGGAGCACGGTTCACTGCATTCACCTGCCATTCCTTGAAAGACTGTGCACTGCCGCTCACGGCCAGGGCGGCAAACAGTCCTGTAATGAGTTGTTTCTTCATGATATAATTTTTTATGTTTGTAGCAGCATGGAGTGTTTTTCTTTCCACGCCGCTACAAAGATAAGGGAAATGCTGTTACAAACAGGAAAAATATGTTTCAAAATAGGGGCAATTTAATTCAATTGCAAACGATAGACCCCAAAAAAGTGTTCCGGAAGCTGCAATTCGAGCGTCTGACCTTTCACTTGTACCGGACGAACGCGCGGAACAAGTGTTTCCTGTTCCAGTGTATTGACCGTCTTCAAGTCGCCGTCGTGCAGATAAGTGCAAGTACCCGAAACGAGCTGACGCTTCTTCAAACCGGTAAAGTCTATCTTCACCTCGGCAGGATGACTTGCCACATTCACCAACTTGACGATGATTTCGCCTGTCGGTTCGTCCCAAGCCGCTGTCGCGTAAAGGCTGTCCTGTCCGGTGACGGGCTTGCCGTCCATCTGCAACTTCAGCACATCGGTTCCGGTATTCATGCCGTACATCTGCTGCACGTAGTAGTTGGGGGTGCGCATCATACGCAGGTTATCGAACCAAATAAGGTCCGGATTCCACTGCCAGGCATCCACGTGTGCAAACAACGGAGCGTAAGTGGCCAGATGAACCACGTCGGCATTGCGTTCCAGTCCGGTCATGAAGGCTGCTTCGGAAAGTGCTGCATACAGATTGTTAGCCTTGCCGCTGGCATGATCGTGTGCGGCATATTCGCCGGCAAACACTTTCGGACCCTTACGGTCGTAACTGTCGTAGCGGGCCGCATTGGACAGGAACCATTCGGGAGCCATGTAGTAGTGTTCGTCCACTAAGTCAACACCGATACGTTTCATTTCGGGCCACAGGTAGTCGAACTGTTCGCCACCGGCACTGGGACCGGAAGAGCCGACAATCTTGATGTCGGGATACTTGGCGCGGATGGCTTTCGTAAAGACTTCGAGCCGTTCGGGATAGACTTCGCCCCACTGCTCGTTGCCGACGGCAATCATTTTCAGGTTGAAGGGAGCAGGGTGGCCCATGTCAGCACGTACCTTACCCCAAGTGGTATTCACATCACCGTTGGCAAACTCTATCAGGTCGAGCGCATCCTGCACGTAGGGATCAAGCTGGTCGAGGGGAACGATTTCGTTGCTCTCGTACTGGCACGAAAGGCCGCAGCTCACTACCGGAAGCGGTTCGGCACCAATGTCCTCGCTCAGCAAGAAATATTCGTAGAAGCCCAGACCCAGGCTTTGGAAATAGTCGGGGAAGGCCTTGTGCTTGAAAGTATAGTTCCAGCGGTTCTCGTTCAGCGGACGGTTTTCGACCGGACCGACCGAGTTCTTCCACTGATAGCGCGTAGCCAAACTGTTACCCTCGATGATACATCCACCGGGGAAACGGAAGACACCCGGATTCAGGTCGTACAATGCCTGTACCAGGTCGGCACGCAAACCGTTTTCACGTTGCTTCCAAGTATTAACCGGGAAGAGGGAGATATGGTCCAAATCGACCGTACCCTTGCTCTGCACCACAATGCGCAGGCGCGCGTGGGCATCGGTAAACGAAGATTTCAGAACGGCCGTCACCTTCTGCCACTCCTGTCCCTTGATTTCGATTTCCTTCTTTACGGGGTTTTCAGCATTAGAGTTGACCAGCTCGACAGACAGCTTCACCGGCGTAGCATCGGGTGTGCGGGCATAGACCGAGAAGCGATATTCCTCGCCCTGCTTCAGACCGATGCCACGGTAGCCTTCGTTGTCGATGCCGGCACGCAGCAGACGGCCGTCGTTGACAATACGGATGTAATGCGGATTGCGGTCGAAGCAAGGTTTCTCGTCCTCTACCGTTACCTGTCCGAAGGGTACCCACCCTACAAACGGTTGCGGGAACTCGAACGAACGGTTCTTCACTAATTCGGCATACAAGCCTCCGTCGGCTCCGAAGTTGATGTCTTCAAAGAAAATGCCGTACATGGTGGGCTGTATCTTGGCTGTCGGTTTGGCGACATCCACTGTCATGGTGTGCTGAGCCTGTACGCCCAAAGCCAATGACAAAGCTAATAATGCAGTCAATCGTTTCATATTCTTTATATTAAGTTTCAGTTGTTCATTCAGTAAAAGCACGTCTCGCAAGGGGCGTGAGCCGCGCAAGTGTTGCTCGCGAGCCGTGCAAGTGTCGCTCATGAGCCACACAAGTGTCTCTCGGGAGCCGTACAAGTGTCCTACAAAAGGGGGACAAATGCCCCTTTTTGCCTGTTGCGGACACATCTTTATTATTTCTTTTCCAGATTCTGGTGGATTCTGATTACCGTGAACGAATAGGCAGGCATGCTGTAAGCAAAATCGCTGCCCGTCAGTTCGAAGTCGGAAGTCACGGGACGCGCCGTCTTATCCTTCGGATCGCCTGTCAGGACAGTCTTCACGGCTGTAGGAGCTGTCAGCGTCACGCCATCCAGCTTCACTTTCGAGTTTACTTCGACGGGAAGCATGTTGACTAACTTCACGATGTAGTCGCCCGTTGCGTTGTCCTTCACCACCGATACGCCGACACGCTTCTTCACACCGTCCTGCCAGTTATTCAGCTGCACGGTCGAGGCGATGTATTCGTCCCCGGCATTCTGTCCGTACATCTGTTGGGTGTAGTAGTCCACGGTAGGTTTCACTTCCGTATTGTTGAAGTAGATCAGGTCGGGGTTCCATTGCGTATGTCCCTCCTTGGCCAGCAGGGGCGCATACGAAGTCATGGTCACCACGTCGGCGTTGCGTTCCACGCCCGTCAGGTAGAGGGCTTCGGCCAGGGCAGTCTCGATGTTGTTGGGACGTCCCGGCAAATGGGCTGCATACTCGCCCAGATATACTTTCGACTTGCTGCGGTCGTAACGGTCGTAATAGTCCTGATTGTGGATCAGCCAACCCGGAGCCACGTAATAGTGTTCGTCCACCATCGGGATGTCCAGTTTGGAAGCCAGCTTCCAGCCTTCGTCATAGTCGGTACCTTCGTAGAAGGGGCCTACCGTACCAATGACAGTAATGTCGGGGTACTTGGCACGCACGGCATTGTATATCATGGTGAAGCGTTCCTCGAACACGTCGGTAATCAGATCTTCGTTTCCAATCCCGATGTATTTCAGTCCGAAGGGTTTCGGATGTCCGGCTTCGGCACGCTTCCGTCCCCACTCCGTCTTCTTGGCATCGCCGTTGGCATATTCTATCAGGTCGAGCACGTCCTGCACGTAGGCATCCATTTCCCCCATCGGAATGCCGCCCTGCTGTCCGTTGCATCCCAGTTCGCCTTCGGCATGATGACTGCATGTACTCGAATTCTGGCAAGGAACGCCTGCGGCCAATACCGGTACCGGCTCAGCGCCAATATCTTCGCAGAACTGGAAGTATTCGAAGTAGCCCAGTCCGCGCGTCTGATGATAACCCCACAGATTGCGCAAAGGCTTGCGGGCTTCCAGCGGACCGATGGAGCCTTTCCAGTCGTAAATGTTGTCCACGCCGTCACCATGCGCCACACATCCGCCGGGGAAGCGGACAAAACGTGGCTTCAAGTCGGCCAATGTTTGCGCCAGATCGGCACGCAGACCGTTCTTCCGTCCCTTGAATGTATTTTGCGGGAACAGGGAAATCATATCCAGATGGTAAGTACCTGCCGATTGGGGTTCGAGCGACAGCACACCGGCACGCACGTCGGCCGTTACTTTCAGTACGGCTTTCAGCTGCTTCCAGTCTTTCGACGAAACGTTTACGGTCGTCCGTGCCGCTTCATTGCCCTTCTCGTCGAGCAGGCGCACCACAAACTTGCCGCCTTTACTGCCCTGCGCCACACGGGCAAAGAGGGAAAGGTCGTACTTCTCGCCCTGCTTCAGAGCAATGCCGTCGTAACCGCTGTTCTGCAAAGAGGCACCCGCCTGCTTCACGTCGAGCACGGCATAGTGGGCGTTGTTCGCGTGGATGGGATCATCGGTAGCAATGGTCAGGCTGGCAGCCGCATCGCCTCCCTGCAGCGTCCAGGCATAGTCATGGTTCCAACGCTGATGGGCTTTATCCTTCTCCGAGTATTCAAAGTCGCGGTTCTGCACCAGTTCGGCATACAGTCCGCCATCGGCTCCGTAGTTGATGTCTTCAAAGAAGATGCCGATGAGATGCTCGCTGATGGCTTTCTTCCGGTCGGTCTGTACGGTAATAGTGGCCTCTACGGGCTTCAGTCCGGCAAAGCGGACAGCATCCTGCTCGGTGCGTTCGTCGTAGAGCATGCCACGGAAGTTCTTGTGGTCAGCAAAGCGTTGCATTTCTTCGATCAAGGCATAAGGCACACGTTGCACACAACCGTTTTCTTCCCGTCCGTTGACCGTCGCCTTTGCCTCGGCAACGGGGAATGTCTCGGCCGGGACATGTTGGGCACGTTCGGCAGGCACAAAATAACTCTGGCGCTCCCACTTCAGCAGGTCGGACGAAGCGGCATGTGCCACTACCTGACCGCTCTGGGTAGCCTCCCACGTGCAGTGCCATTTTCCATCGGCTTTGCCCTGCACTAAACGGGGACGGAACATCTTCTTTCCACTGCCCCACGGGCCGAAGTCCGACTTTACATAACTATAACCTCCGGCCACCGGCGTCCAGTGCTGACGGTCGCCACTCCAGGCAAACTTCAAGCCACTTTGCCCGTTGGCATCGGCATAGGAAAACAAATAGACCGAGTCGGGCTCATTGGCGACTCCTGTGATTCCAGCATGCAGGGAAACGCTTCCCATAGCCAGAAGACATGAAAATAAAATCTTCTTCATTTTTCAAATGGTATCAGTTTTTCGGTTTGTTACATGCAAATGATTCCTCCCTGCGGCGCGATGGTTACCTCGGCCACGGAACCTTTCTTCAACTTCAGTTCCTTCTGCACCGGCGCCAGCTGTTTGTCGTCCGTGTAGTAAGAAACCGTCTTGCGGCCTTCGAACATCGGCAACGATAACTTCAGCTTCAGCGGCTCTTGTGTGGCATTGATGCCGGCCACGTACCACGTGTCGCCATGACGGCGTGCCAGCACGACATACTTGCCCGGATAACCGTCGATGTAGCGGACTTCGTCCCACGTAGTAGGCACCTGCTTCATGAAGTCGATGCACAGCTGCGGAGCATCGGTCAGGTTATTGGGAGCCAAGGCAAAGTTCTGAATCGGATTCTGGAACAGCACGGCAGTAGCCAGCTGGAAGACATCGGTCGTGCGACGGGTGGTGCCGCCGTCGTTTCCGCGGTTTAGGCGTTTGTTGAGGAACGTACCGCCAAACTCCATACAACCCACCGTGTTGCGGATGAACGGGTGCAGACAGGCATTGAAGGCCTCGTTGTCGCAAGAGTGTTGGCTGAAAATCAGATTCTCGGAAGCCAGCACCGCTTCGCTGCCCACATAGTTGGGATACATGCGTTCCCATCCGCGGGGCAAGGTACAACCGTGTACGATGACCATCAGTCCGTGGTCGTCGGCATCGCTCAGCAAGTCTTCGTACAGGCGCATCGTTTCCTGCTTGTCACCGCCCCAGAAGTCCACCTTGATACCTTTCACTCCCTGGCTCTGCATCCAGCGCATCTCCTGTTTGCGAAGAATGGCGTTGTCCATTCGATTGATAGGTCCTTGTTCGATGTCGTTCCAATAACCACTGGAGCTGTACCACAGGAATACATCAACTTTTTTGCTATGAGCATATTTGATCAGGTCTTCCATCCGTTCGCGGCCGATATAGGTATCCCACCAGTTATCTATCAGCACGTATTCGTAGCCCATTGCTGCGGCCAGGTCGATGTAGCGGACCTGATCGTCGTAATTGATGCTGCCGTCCTGCCACAGAATCCAGCTCCAGGTGCCACGACCCATGCGATAGTCGTGCTGGGTGGCGTAGCGCGGCTCCACCACATCCCAGGGAACGGTGGTCTCGACAATGGGTTTCAGACTTTCGCCCACGGTAATCGTGCGCCAGGGAGTGCTGCCGGGCAGCGAGAAAGCCGGTTCCACCGTGCCGTTGCCATTGTTCTCTTCGGGCATGGGGAAGGCAATCTGATACATGCCATCCTTGAAGTCGCTCAGACGGGAGCCGCAATAACGGCTGTCCACACCGGTCTCGCTGAGCAATACCCAGCCGTCTTCGCCCACACGGAACAGACAGGGGAATGTGTAGCCGTGACCATACTGCGAACGGACATTCATCGGTGCATCGGCCTTATACTCTTCTTCGTAACTGGGTTTGGTGCGTTTCCAGCCGATCATGGCATCGCTCTGAGGCGAGAGGAACGTGGTGGTCTGCTCGGGGAAGCGGAAACCGGTGGCTTCGGACATGACGCGCACACTGCCTGTCCCGTTCTGTCGGGGAAGCGTATAGCGGAAAGCGACGTCGTTGTTGCTGACGCGGAAAGTGACCGACATCTTCTTGCCCTCGGCTGTCTCGAAGTCGCAGACCAACTGATTGGCCTGATAATGGATGCTGGAGGCTTTGATGCGAGACTGCCGGTAAACCGTGTCGATGGCCGTCGTGGTGTGGCCGGTCAGTTTCAGCTGCCCGGCAAAGTCGCCGATATTGGTGGTCATTCCCAACGGAGAGTCGAGCAACATCGGTTTGCCGTTGTAGGCTACGGTATAAGTGGCACCGCCGTTCCCCGAACAATTGATTTCGAGCTGCAACTTGCCGTCGGGGCCGGCTACCGTCGCATCTTGCGCAACTACCGGCAGAGTTGCCATACACAGGAAAAGAGCCGGTATCAATTTAAGTCTCATGGTATATAATATAATGTTTGTTTGTGATTCGGATGATGTTTAAAAAGTGGGGACTACCGGTTGGATGGTGCCGTCGTCGTTGAACTGCAGACGGTCGATGCACACTTCGCGGTGAACGCCCGGAGCGTCCTTGAGATACCACTTATTGATACGATGATAAACGATTACCCACTCATCGGTATCGGGAATTTGCAGTACGGAATTATGGGCGGTGCCGTAAATCTGCTGTTCGGGATTCTGCTTCAGCACAACGGGCTGCGCTGCTACTTCAATAGGCCCCAGGGGCGACTTGGACGTGCCGTAAGCCACATGGTAGTTGGGCGAACCCGTATCGTCAACCGACCACATGAAGTAGTACAGTCCGTTGCGATAGAACACGTAAGGAGCCTCGCGATAGGCATAGTCCTGCAAGGTACCGCCTTCGGGGGTCATCACGGTGAGGGTCTTCTTCTTGATGGACACCATGTCTTTGTTCAGTTCGGCGCCAGCCATGTAGCCGTTGCCCCAATACAGGTAGGTCTTGCCCGAAACGGGATCGGTGAACACGTCCACATCAATCTGCTGGCCGCCACCCACGGGCGACTCGGTGATGATGGGATGTCCCAGATCGACAAACGGGCCTGTAGGCGAATCGGCCACGGCTACGCCGATCTGCTTGCCCTGACCGTTCTTGGGATTACCGCTGTAGTAGAAGTAGTATTTGTACTTGCCCTTCACCAATTTTTCTTCGATGCAGGGTGCCCAAGCGTTACCGTTGGCCCAAGGAACCTGTTCAGACTTCAAATCGAGAATGACGCCCTCGTACGTCCAGTGTTTGAGATCATCCGACGAATAGGCTGTGAAGTACCAGCCTCCCCAGCCCGGCTGTCCGTCTGTGGTGGAGTAGATGTAGTATTTCTTCGTCTGATGCGAGTAAACGATTTCGGGATCGGCATGGAAGCCTGGCAACACGGGGTTGTTGGGAAGCTGTCCCAACTCGGCAGGCTTGCCCCACTTCTCGGTGATGCGCAACAGTTCGTCGCGGGTGATGGGGATGATGGTACCATGACGCGGATGGAAGTTCATCTTCACGTCGTTATCTATCACCTTGAAGTTTTTCAGGTCGGTAGTTTCGGTGAACTGGTAACGGCCTTTCATATAGACGTCGTACATCAGGATGTACTTGTCCTGCCCTATCAGTTTGAAGGTTCCTGCGCCTTCGACGGCATCGGTAGTCTGCTGCTTGTAGTCAGGCTCTTCGGTCCACTGTCCGGAAGTCAGCGAACGGGTAGTGGCCACTTTAATGCCGTTGCCGTCGCCCTCGGTCTTGTAGAACAGGTGGAACACGCCATCCTTATACACAATGTCGCCATCGATGCACGACTTGCGGTTCTGGGGCAGGAAGAGGACTTTGGGTTCGCCTTCCAGGTCGGTGAAGTCGTCGTTGGCATAGGCATAGTAGATGATGTCCGGGCCGCCTGCATACTGCATGGACCAGTAAACCATGTATTTTCCGGCTTCGGGGTCGAAGATGGTCTGCGGTGCCCATACGCGCTTCAACGACTCTTGGCCTTCGTACTTCTTCTGCATGTTGATGACGGTGTGGGTCCAGTTGACCAAATCGTTGGACTTGAGCATCACCATGGCGCGGTTGGAGTCCCAGCCGTTGGCCGACACCATGTCGGTCAGTACCATGTAGAACGTTTTGCCGTCCTCGCCGCGCAGGATGTGGGGATCGCGCACGCCGCCCGTCGAACTGATGACTTTGGAATCGAGCACCGGCTTGCCGCCGTTGAGTGCCCAGTAAGAATATCCGTCCATGCTGACGGCATAGCATACGGCTTCTTCACTGATGTGATTGCCCGTAAAATAAGTGAATAAATAGGCTACATAATCTTTTTCCTGGATTTCCTTCTGCTGCGAAAAGACGGACAAGGCAACAGTGAACATCAGGCTGATTGCTACCGCAAGGGGTCGGAAAGTGCTTCTCATGTGTGCTAAGCTTTTGTTTAGTGGTTATTTTACATTTTTATTTGGTGTCAAAAATACACATTCAGTCAGACATATGCAACTATAAATCAATCAAAATTGAGGTAGAAATGATTCATACAGCATAAAAATCAGTCAAGAATCATTCACCACCCTATATAAAGAGGTCAGAAACGGTAATTTTTGTCCCAAGGGCGGAATCGTTTCGCCGGCAACATCGCAGCCCGCCCCACAACCCGCACCGCCTGAGAGCAACGGCACAACGACCCGGGAAAGACACCGTTCAACCGATAGTTTATTTTGACAGAATTTTCTTGCGGAAAGTTTCTTCAGCGACCGGAGGAAACGACCGGGACGCCGCCGACAAACACCCGTCGCGGAAAAGGCCTGCACGGCTCCC
>CABROZ010000028.1 GCA_902472795.1 uncultured Bacteroides sp.
TAAACCTATAGTAGTAATCTGGCAAAATGGAGTCAACCTATTTCAGGACAACACAAGTTGTAGCGTTTGTAATCGAAGTTGAAGTCGTTGGCTGCATTGAACTGCTTGAACATACCACCCTGCGTAAACAGACCAGCCGACACAAAATAACGCATGTTGTCGGTACCACCTGATATATTGACATTGTGTTGTGACTGGAAAGAAGCCTTGTTCATACAGTAATCAATCCAGTTGATATCGGGATAAAGGATAGGATTGGTATGGTCGCGGAACGCTGCCAGAACTTCATCGGAATACAGCACATCGTTTCCGTCGTTTCTACGCATCATGTTCACATAGTCGGCATACTGATAAGAGTTGGCAAACTCCAGATTCTTGGTACGCACATTCACACCGGCCGATGTAGAGAACGAAATCTTAGCCTTACCCTCGGCACCACGTTTGGTCGTAATCAAGATAACGCCGTTGGCACCACGCACACCGAATACCGCCGTGGCCGAAGCATCTTTCAGTACGGTGATGCTCTCGATTTCGTTCGGGTCAACCTGCGACATGTCACGTTCCACACCATCGACCTGAATCAACGGAGTGGCATTGTTCCACGTTGCAATACCACGCACATAGATATCTGCCGCATCGGCACCCGGCTCACCGGAATACTGCACGGTAGAAATACCGGTCACCTGACCGGAAAGAATGTTGTTCACAGAACCGGAAGGAGTCTTCAACAAGTCGTCGCCCTTCATCGAAGAAATGGCACCCGTCACAGACACCTTCTTCTGCACACCGTAAGCAACGACCTCCACTTCGCCAAGCATCTGAGAGTCTTCTTCCAGTACAATGTTCAGAGTCGTGCTTTTCTTCACGACGATCTCCTGATCTTTGTAACCGATAAAACTGATCTTCAGCTTCGCTCCGGCAGGAACATCCAGCGTAAACTTACCGTCCAAATCGGTAATCACACCCACTGTTGTACCTTCGGCCAATACGTTGGCACCGATCACCGGTTCTCCATTCGTATCCTTTACGACACCCGTCACTCTCACCGTACCCTGTTGCGCCACTTTCGGATTGGGAGCCTCTCCCGCATGGCCTTCGACCGGCGCAAGCAGAAACAGGCACAACAACATTGCGGCAGGAAGCAACCGGCGTAAATTAGGAACTCGCCTTTCATCGAATTTTTCTTGCTTTTCCATTAGCAATAATTTTAAGATTAAACATTTATTATTCCATGAAACTCTTTACAATTCATTTGCGTTTCTTCACAAACGAATCCGGTTACAAAAATATTTCTACCTATTATAAACAAGGCTCTGAAAGAGTCCAAAGAGGTTGAATTTGGGTCCATGAACCATTTTTCAACAAAGAATGAAACATTTTTCCACATACGATTATATGTCTTTTTACTTAAACTATGTTACAACACATCATCGGACCTGCCTGATTCTAAAACGATTGCCCGATAGCCGGACCAATCCGTATCACCGCCTGAAATGCGACGGCAATCCTGCAACATCCTCTGCGTCCGCTCAAGCAAGATTCGACGGACGATAACGTCCCTACCTACCCGCTGAATGGAAAAGACGAGAACAACAGTGACCGGAAATCCATACAAGTACGGCTTGCCAACAACACCTGTACGGCTCATGAGCCACACAAGCACGGCTCGCGAACAACACAAGTGTGGCTCGCGAACAACACAAGCACGGCTCGCGAGCCGTGCAAGCGTTACACAAAACAGATTATTCCTCGATCACTTCGCCGCCCTGCGTGAAACGCTCCATGTATTCGGTGGGCTGCATGCCGATTTCCTTCTTGAAACTGCTGCTGAAGTAGCGCGGATCGTTGTAGCCTACGGCATAGGCCAGGTCGGAAATACGGATGTTTTTCTTCTCCTCCATGATGCGGCAGGCCGCCTTCATGCGGATGTTGCGGACAAACGATACGTAAGTTTGTCCCGTAAGCGACTTCAGCTTGCGGAAACAGGTGGACTTGCTGGTATGCATCTCTTCCAGGAAGTCCGACTGGTCGAAGTCGGCATCGGCCAGATGACGGTTCACGCAGTCGATGGCCCGCTGCAGGAAGTCTTCGTCAATACTGGTGTAGTCCAGGTCTTTCACCTCGAACACCAGTTGCTTCTTGAAGTCCATGTTGCGCCGCTCGCGCGCACGGAGCAGGTTACTGATGCGTGCATGCAGCACACTGAGACTGAAAGGCTTGGAAATAAAGGCATCGGCACCCGATTCGTAAGCCTCTACCCGGTCTTCTTCCTTATTCTTTGCCGTAAGCAAGATGATGGGGATATGCGACGTATCGAAATGACCTTTGATGTAGCGGCACAGTTCGATGCCGTCCATTTCGGGCATCATCACGTCGGACACAATCAGGTCTATCTCCTTGTTTTCCACCACTTCAATGGCCTCTTTGCCATTGGTGGCGGTGCAGACCTTATAATCAGTGCCCAGCAACTTCGTCATCAGTTGCAGCAAGTCCTGATTGTCTTCCACAATCAGCAGGGTACGCCGTACGGCAGGATGCGCGGGTTCCGCCTCCTCGCCTCCGGCCGACTCGTCCTCTGCCACGTCGGTCGGCGGATCTGCCGCCTGCAATGTCTGTTCTTCCATTCCCTCCGACAACGAATCGTCTATCTCTTCTTCAGCATAGGCCGAACGCTGCGCGGGGAACGTGACGATGAAAGCCGTCCCCTTGCCCTCTTCACTTTCTACCCCGATGGTGCCGTGGTGCAACACCACCAGATCGCGCACCAACGACAGCCCGATCCCCGTACCGATGGTCTTGAACCTGCGATAATCGCCCTCGTAGAAGCGCTTGAAGAGCCCCTTCCTGGCCTCTTCCGAAATGCCCGGCCCGTCGTCCTTCACCGTCAGGCAAACCATACCGTCGGCAGTCTTTTCTTCCAGCGTGACGCTGACAGTTCCGCCGGGACGGTTGTACTTCGACGCATTCGAAAAGAGGTTATACAGTATCTTGTCCAACTTGTCGGGATCGAAATAGACCGGCATCCGCTCGGGCAGACAGGTAAGGCTGAAATGCATGTCTTTCCGCTGCATCAGCGGGCGGAAACTATCGAGGCTTCGACGTACGAACAAGGCCAAGTCGGCCCGCGATACTTTCAGTTTCAGGTTACCACTCTCGGCTTTGCGGAATTCCAGAATCTGTTGCAGCAACCGGATCAGGCGGTTGATGTTGTTGTTCATCACGCGATACTGTTCCTTATATTCCGGTGCCACGTGCCTCAGCTCGTCCACCGAAGCCGACAGAATGGTGAGCGGTGTCAGCAGTTCGTGGGTGATGTTGGTAAAAAACTGCAGCTTGGCGTGGTTCACCTCTTCGGCCTTGGCCTTTTCCATCTCGTGCAGCTGGAGCGCATTGCGCAACCGGATGCGGTTGCGCACCTGGCGGTAGATGGCGTATGCCGTGCCTGCCACCAACAGCACGTACAAGGCATAAGCCCACCACGTCTTCCAGGGCGGAGGCAGTATCACGACCTTCATCCGGCAGGGTTCATCGTTCCAGACGCCATTCGAGTTGGAGGCTTTCAGGTAAAACGTGTAAGTGCCCGGCTCCAGATTGTTGTAATAGGCAAACCGCTTGGAGGCATCGGTGTATTGCCAGTCGTCATCAAATCCTTCGAGTCTGTAGGCATAGCTGTTCCGCTCGGGCGACGCATAGTCGAGTGCCGAAAACTCAATATTGAAGTTGTTATGCCGATAGTCCAGCCTGATGGCATCCGCAAATCCGGGTGAAAGGGCCGAGATGGCCAACCGCTCGGCTTCGGGCAAACTGCTCCACGACTGATTATATACTTTGATATCGGTAATCACTGCAACCGGAGAGGTCTGCTGCACGTCAAGGCTGTCGGGATAGAAGCTGTTGTAGCCGCGATGCCCGCCAAAGAACATCTCACCGTCGGGTGCCATCGTTACCGCTCCGCGCAAGAAGATGTTGTCCTGCAGCCCGTCCACTGTGGTGTAGAGCCGGAAGGTTGCTTCCTTCAAGTCGTCGGAGGCCTTCAGTCTGATTAGTCCGGCGTTCGTGCCCAACCACAGGTTATCCTGACGATCGCTTCTGATACTCATGACTGCATCGCCCGGCAGATTCCAACTGGCATGTACAGGCAGAAAAGAATCGCTGGCCTTGTCGTAACAGTTCAGTCCGCTGTTTCCCGTACCGGCCCAGATGCGCCCTTGTGCGTCGCAGTGCAGACAGTCCACGTAGTCGCTGTTCAGACGGTGGTTGCGAGTCGAATAGGTCTTCAGTGTATAGGTATCCGACTGCTTGTCATGGCGCAACCTGATGACTCCGTGTGTGCCCGAAGCTGCCCAAATGTCGCCGTCGCGTCCTTCTACCACCCCCATTGTCACCACATTGTGCATGATGGCGTCATCCACCGCAAGCGAATCGAGCCTGACAGCCCGTCCGTCGGCCCGCCGCATGGACAGCCCGTTGCGGGTCGAGAACCAGAGGTTGTGCCTGGAATCCTCGTACACCTGATAAACGCAATGCCCTGCCAGCCAAGGGGCATCCTGCGGCATGTAGTGCTTCACGTTCCAGTGTTCCAGCGCGTATTTCTCGATTTCGTAAACGCCGTCGTCGTAGGCAGCCAGCCAGATGTGTCCGTCGGACGAACTCTGTACGATGGACATCACCGTATTGATATCGCGCAGGCTGCGTCCGTCCGACAACTGGGTATAGCAGACGGTTTTCCCCGTACGCCGGTCTTTCACGGCCAGTCCGTACGACCCCATTCCAAGCCAAAGGCAGTTGTCGCGGTCGATCAGCATGCTGCGCACCGATGTAGTCTTCAATTCACGTTTCAGGTTCTGCAAGCTGTCCCATGCAAAGTCGGGTTTGCGGGTATTGGCCTGCACGATGCCCCCTCCAATCATGCCGAGCCACATCAGTCCCTGACGGTCGCAAAGTACCGATGTCACCTCGTCGCTGGCGATGGAACGTTCGGAATCGTCGGGATAGTAATTGCTGAATGCCTCGCTGCCCGTATAGTCGCCACCCCTCGGTCGCAGCACACTCAGCCCGCGGCGGGTTCCTACCCAGAGCGCACCGGTATTGATGTCCTCGGCTATGCTGTAAATGATGTCGTCCGATATGGCTGCCGGATTATCCGGGTGGTTGCGGTAGTCGATCCAGGTAGTACGCGCAGGCTCGTAGGCATCTTTCAGCAGCATCAGTCCGCCACGCCAGGTGCCTACCCAGATGTTCTTGCGACTGTCCTGAAACACGACGTGTGCCGAGTTTTGCGCATTCAGGCGCGGATAGCCGTAATATTTTCCTGTTTTACTTTCGTACCGGTAGAGTCCGCGATTCCAGGTACCTATCCAGATGTCGCCCCGATCGTCCTCGAACAACGACTTGACGGCGGTTTGCGGCATCACGTTACCCGTTGTCTCATAGCCGAAAGCCTGAAAACGGTCCGTCTCTTCCATGTATTCGTAAAGCCCCCAGTCGGTGGCCAACAGCACCCGTCCCTGTTTCGTCACCAGAATGCAGGGGATGCTGTTTCCGTTCATCTCGGGAGAATCGATTTTCCGGACACGGCCGGTACGTTTGTCCAGCACGTTCAGGCCGCTGTAAGTGCCTATCCAAAGGTTATGCTTATTGTCCTCGGCCACACATAGAATGTTGTTATTCGTCAACAGGTCGGGATGGGTGAGGTTCGACTTGTAGGTTACAATGGAATAGCCGTCGTACTGAAACAATCCGTTACGGGTGGATATCCACAGATAGCCGTCACGGTCCTGATAGATGGACTGTATGTCCTTGTTTGACAAGCCGTTCAGTATGGGCAACGATCTAAAAGACAAAGGCGATGCCTCAGACTCTGCGGCCCGGCATACCATCGAGACAAGAAAACAAAAGAAAACGAAGCAGAGTCTATGTAGCATTTCTTGTTACTTTAGATTATTGTTATTTTCATGTATGGCGCAAATGTACATAAAAAAAATGAATACTTGCAACAGTCTATCCAAAGATGCAGCAGCACAAAGCCGGAATATTCACCGTTTTTTCCCTACCTTTGCCCCGCAAACCAACAAGTTTCCTATCATGGCAGGCATCTACATCCATATCCCGTTCTGCAAGACGCGGTGCGTCTATTGCGACTTCTACTCCACCACCCGAAGCCAACTGAAGAAGCGCTACATCCGGGCCTTGTGCCAGGAACTGCGTTCACGAAAAGACTATCTGAAAGGCGAACCGGTGCGAACCGTTTACTTCGGCGGCGGAACTCCCTCGCAACTCGATGAAGACGACTTTGCCCTTGTGTTCGAAACCCTCGAAGAAGTGTATGGGCTGGGTGCCTGCGAAGAAACAACCCTCGAAGCCAACCCCGACGACCTGACCGACGACTACGTCGCCATGCTGCACGACCGGCTCCCCTTCAACCGCATCAGCATGGGCATACAGACGTTCGACGACGAAATGCTGCGTCTGCTGAACCGCCGCCACAACGCCCGCCAGGCCATCGAAGCCGTCGGACGCTGCCGGCGGGCAGGATTCAGGAACATCAGCATCGACCTCATCTACGGGCTGCCGGGCGAGACGGACCGCCGCTGGCAGGACGATCTGCAACAGGCTGTGGCTCTGAACGTTGAACACATCTCGGCCTACCACCTGACCTACGAAGAAGGCACACCGCTGTACGACATGCTGCAAGCTCACCGCGTCAGCCAGGTGGACGAGGACAGCAGCCTGCGTTTCTTCTCCGCCCTGACCGACACACTGGGCAAGGCAGGATACGTCCACTACGAAATATCCAACTTCTGCAAACCCGGCCGGCACTCGCGCCACAACACCTCCTACTGGCAAGGCATTCCCTATCTGGGCTGTGGCCCGTCGGCCCACTCGTTCGACGGCGTCGGCCGCGAATGGAACGTATCGTCGCTGACGCAGTACCTCGAAGGCATGGAAAGCGGCAACCGTCCGTTCGAAACGGAATATCGCGACACCGCTACCCGCTACAACGAGTGCGTCATGACCGCACTGCGCACCATGTGGGGCATCCCGATGGAGCAACTGCGGCAGGACTACGGCGAGAAGCTGTACCGGTATTGCCTCGACATGGCCGCCCCCTACCTGACTGACGGCAAGCTGGAACTGAAAGACGGCTTTCTGCGGCTGACGCGTCGGGGCATCTTCGTTTCGGACGGCATCATGAGCGACCTGATGTACGTGGACGACTGAATCCGACCTTTAGCCGTCACTCCTGCTTCTGCACCCGTCGCCCGCATTTTCCGAACGGACAGTTGCCCGATGTTCGCAAAAACAATTACCTTTGCGCCCGAACCAACCAACCGACCATGACCGAACAGGAAGTCAGACGCTATTTGAGGCAGATGAAGGAAGAAGACTCCGAACGAGCCTTCAAGGGCTTCTACGACCTGACTTACGACCGCCTGTTCCGCATAGCCTACTACTATGTCCGCGACGAAGATGCCGCGCAGCAGATTGTGCTCGACGTCTTCATGCGCCTGTGGCAGATGCGCGACCGCCTGCCCGAAGTGAACAGCATTGAAGACTACTGTTTTATCCTCACCAAGAACACCTCGCTCAACTATCTGGAGCGTGAAAACCGGCAAAGTCCCCTGCCGGCCGAACACCTGCCCGAACCGGCCGACACAGCCTCATCGCCCGAAGAAACCCTGATCAGCGAAGAACTTTTTGCCCGCTACGTCAAGGCATTGGACCGCCTGCCCCAGCGTTGCCGCGAAGTCTTTATCCGCATCCGCGAAGAGCGGCAAAGCTATGCACAAGTGGCCGAGGCATTAGGTATCAGCGTAAAGACAGTGGACGCGCAACTGCAAAAGGCCACCGCCCGACTCAAAAAGATGCTGCTGCCTGACGAAGGCGAAGAATAATGCCCTAAATTAACTTTTATTACCACATCTCCAGTAGGGGATTTCCTGACAACTCACGTCTTTATAGCAAACAAGCCTGCGGAGGCTTCGAGCCGTGCAAGTGTGGCTCGTGAGCCGTGCAAGTGTGGCTCAAGCGCCCCGCAAGCGAACGAAAGGTAAATCTGCAACAAACAGATAAACAGCTATTTAGAGTAAAACCGGAAAAGGAGCCGATCGCTCCGATTCGCTTAACTATACATTTAATGTTTCTTTTACTTATTTATTCAATAACATGAAAACAATTAACAAACTAATGACAGGCGCCCTTCTGCTCCTGCCCATGCTTGCCTCGTGCAGCAAAGACTCCAAGTATCCGAAGGATTACATCGGTTTCGAGAAACGAAGCCTTGAGTACGCATTCACCCCGGGAAAGAGCAGCGAAGAATTCGACGTGAGAATCATTGCCGCAGACAAGCAGGACCAGGACCGCGAAATGACGGTCGAAGGCGTGACACCTCCCGGCAAGAAACCCGTGTTCAGCATTCCCGAAAAGAAAGTGGTCATTCATGCCAAAAAGAAATCGGCCAAAGTCCGCATCAAAATCTATCCCGAACGGATAAGCAATCAAAGTACCTTGCGGTTGGTGTGTACCCCGAAAGACAAAAAAGTGAAGAGTACACAACTGATGATAAAGCTGAAACCGAAAGGCGCAAAATGACGGAAAGAGCCCAAAAACCTTTCTGAAAGGGATTGAACAGAACAAAAACAACCGTTTTCAACCGACAAACCGAAAAAAATCGTCCCGGGCGGTAGGGAATTCGGGCACAAAGGCTGTCTTTACAGGAAAAAGGAGGAAAAAACATGAAAGATCCGTTCAACGACCTGCTCGACCGTCTGGCCCGTTCCACCCGCTCGCCACGGGGAAGATATTCGGCCGACAACAGCTGGAAGATACTGGAAGACAGAATCTTCGCCCGCTCGCGCCGCCAACGCCGCTTCCGCCTTTGGCTGACCGGAACGGCAGCCACCGTCCTGCTCTGCATAGCCGGATGGATGACTTATGAGCAACTGCGCCCCGTGCCCATGCAGACCTTCTCGACCCTGGCCGAGGTACGCGACCTGACGCTGCCCGACGGTACGGAAGTTACGCTGAACCGCTATTCGTCGCTCACCTGCCCCGAACACTTCGAGCACGACCGGCGCGACGTCCGCCTGCAGGGTGAAGCCTGCTTCCGGGTAACCAAGGATGCCCGACGCCCCTTCACCGTACAGGCCGGCGACATGAAAGTACGGGTGCTGGGTACGCACTTCAACGTAGAAGCCTATCCCGCCGACCCCGAAGTCAGGACCACCCTGCTCGAAGGCTCCGTGGCCGTCAGCACCGACCACGGCCACAAACGGCTGATACTCCGCCCCAACGAATCAGCCGTTTACAACCGACGCAGCGGATTGCTGCGGCAAGTGTCCAGCCCGACTGCAACGGACGAGATAGCCTGGAGCCGCGGACTCTTCCTCTTCAGGCGGCAGACGTTGCAGGAGATTGCGCGACAGCTGTCCAACGCCTTCCACACGCCCATCCGCATCGAAGGGCAGCAACTGGCCGGATACCGCCTCACAGCCACCTTCGACAGCAGTGAAAGCCTGACGGAGATACTCAACGCACTGCAGCAAGCCGCCAGCTTCTGTTACAGCGAACAAGGCGGAAGCATTGTCATCAGCCCCCGGCAGGCAGAAACAGGAGGAAAGCAATAATACATGAACATATATCCAAAAACCAAACACTATGATTCAATCCAATTTCTTTCAACACCACCACATCAGAGTCTTGTTTCTGATGTGCGTGGTTCTGCTAAGCGGCACCGCACGCTCGCAAAGCACCGATGTCCGACTCACCATGGAGATACGCAATGCCACCCTGGAGAGCTTGGTGAAACAACTGGAAAACTCCACCGGATTCACCTTCGTCTATGGCGATGAAGTACGGCTGAACGGACGCATCAGCCTGCAAGTAAAGCAGCTCACCATCAGCGAACTGCTGGAACAGGCTTTCCGCGACCAACCGGTGGAATTCTCCATCAACGGAAAGCACATCGTGCTGCGCAAGCGCGAAATGCCCAAAAAGAAGGAACGCCGCCGGTTCACCATCAGCGGCTGCATCACCGAACGGGGGTCGGCAGAGACCCTCATCGGTGCCAACGTCACCGAAGGCCGATATGCCACCGGCACCTCGACCAACACTTTCGGCCTCTACTCGCTGACCCTCCCCGAAGGAGAGGTCAGCCTGACGTTTTCCTACTTAGGCTTCCGGTCGCAGCAGAGCCGCTTTGTCCTGACGCGCGACACGGTCATCAACGTGCAGTTGGACGACAACATCGAACTGCAGGAAGTAGTCATCACCTCGACACGCAAGGAAGCCGGCATACAATCTGCCAACACGGGTTCGCACGACATCCCCATCACCCAGATACGCCACACGCCCTCCATCCTGGGCGAAGCCGACGTGCTGAAGACGCTGCAACTGATGCCGGGCGTACAGGCAGGCATGGAAGGCTTTGCCGGCATGTATGTGCGTGGCGGCACGCCCGACCAGAATCTGGTGATGTTGGACGGCATCCCCGTTTACAACGCCGACCACCTGATGGGCGTCTTCTCGGTGTTCACTCCCGAAACCGTAAAGAATGTCAGCCTCTTCAAGAGCAGTTTTCCTGCGCGCTACGGCGGCCGCCTGTCGTCCATTGTCGATGTGCGCACCAACGACGGCGACCTGCACCAGTATCACGGTTCGCTGAGCATCGGCTCGCTGACGGACAAACTGCACATCGAAGGCCCCATCCGCAAAGGCAAGACTTCCTTCTCGCTGAGCGGACGATTCATGCCCACTGCACTGATATCCAATGCAGTCAATACATCCGAGTCATATGGAACTCACATTTCCACCGATAAATACAACTATTACTTCTACGACCTGAATGCCAAACTGAATCACAAGTTCAACGACCGCAGCCGCCTCTTCTTAGGCTTCTACCGCGGCAAAGACCATTACCACTATTACAACGACGACAAGCCGACTGAGTATTCATCCTCTCCGCAGCAATATTACAGCAGCAAAGCCCGCCTGAACTGGGGCAACCTCATCGCCTATGCCCGCTGGAACTACGTATTCAGTCCCAAGCTTTTTGGCAACGCTACTGTAGCGTACAACCAATACCGCATGACGCTGCACGAAGACAACGATGAACAGAAAAGGCAAAACAACACCGTGCTCGAGAGGCAACTGTACAGCTCGAACTTCCATTCGGGCATACGCGACTGGAGCGCCCGCATGGACTTCGACTATACCCCATCCACCAGCCACCGCGTACGGTTCGGATCCGAATTTATCCACCACCTGTTCAGCCCCGGTGTCTCCACTGCACACGAAGGAAATTATGGTACTTCCATCACACCGGCAGACACCACCTACCGAACCAGCATCAACCAGGCACAACGGGGCTTCGAACTCTCCCTCTATGCCGAAGACGACTGGGAACTGTCCGACCAGCTCAGCCTGAACTGGGGCGGACGCCTTACCCTTTTCCACACACAGGGCAAAAGCTATCTGTCGGCACAGCCCCGCCTCTCCCTGCGCTACGACTTGGGCAGCGGCCTGGCAGTCAAGGCTTCGTATGCCCACATGGCGCAATACGTACATCTGCTCTCATCTACTCCCCTTTCCATGCCTACCGACTTGTGGGTGCCCATCACCCGCAACATACGCCCCATGTACTCCAACCAGTATGCTGCCGGACTCTACTATGACGGGGTGCCGGGATGGGAGTTCTCCGTAGAGGGCTACTACAAGCAGATGCGCCATATCCTGGAGTATCAGGACGGAGTTTCCTTCTTCGGCAATTCCACCTACTGGGAAGAGAAAGTAGAGATGGGCGAAGGACGCTGCTACGGATTGGAAGTGATGGCCCAGCGCACGGTGGGTAAAACGACCGGCTGGATTTCGTACACCCTCTCCAAAAGCGAACGCCGCTTCAAGGACGGCAGCATCAGTCAGGGGCAATGGTTCCCACATAAATACGACCGACGTCACAGCGTCAACCTCTGCTTGAACCACAAGTTCAACGACCGCATCGATGTGGGTGCTTCGTGGATATTCTACACCGGAGGCTACATGACGGTACCCGAACGGCAAATCATCGTCGTGAAGCCCGACGGAAGCATCGACCAGGAGAGTTACATCTCTCATCGCAACAACTACCGGCTTCCGCCCACCCACCGTCTGAACGTAGGCATCAACTTCAACAAGAAGACCAAGCATGGCATGCGCACGTGGAACATCAGCGTTTACAACCTCTACAACGCCATGAATCCCAACGTCGTATATACCAAACAAGAAAATATCTACGGATACGCCCCCGGAGTGATCATCACACAGCATACCCAAACCACCATCAAGAAGCTGACCATCCTGCCCTTGATTCCCTCGGTGACCTATACATACAGATTCTAATTCTAACCCGAAAAAAGAGACAAAAGATATGAAACGCATCACCTACATACTGCAAACACTATTGTCAGCCTGCATCGCACTGGCGGCATGTACCAACGAAATCCCCTACAACGAACAGGCTCGCGATCCACAACTGATACTGAACGCCCAGCTCACCGCCGGCGAAAAGACGAACTACGCCTATCTGCACCTCAGCGAAGGCAACCGCATAGGACGGATAACCCAAGGCAGCCTTACCTTATATATAAATGGGAAAGCCGCTGAAATCCCCGAAGAAATTTCGCCCGAAGAGTTGTACAGCAACTTGAAGGGAACGATAGACGACGAACAGTTCGAACTACTCATTCGCAACATCCACTTCAAGAAGTTCCGCATCACCTCCGAACTGCACCCGGGCGATCACATCCGCTTGGAGGCAATAGCCGAAAACGGAACTTACCATGCAAGCGCGGAGATCACCGTTCCCCGCCCCGTCGAAAGCCTGCAAGTGGATACGGCCCTGGCCTATCTGCGCGAGTATGCAGGAGATGTACTTTATCGCCAGTATAAAATCACCCTGAAAGACCTGCCCGGCGAAAAAAACTACTATCGTCTGGACATCAGCCACGAACTACAGCAACTGGTGACATACTGGACCTATCGCTACGACGCAGGAGGAAATCTCGTAAAAGAACAACGCGACACCTTGCTAACCTCCATCCCAATGACCAAGATTATCAACCGCGAAGACATCATCCTGACCGACGGCCATCCCCACAACTACAACGACGAGGAGAATGAACTGTTTCCCACCACGAGAAACAAATACAACCTGTTCACCGACAATCGTTTTTCCGATGCATCGGCCACACTGAAAGTCTATACGCCTACTTACCATATCGAACCGCCATACTTCTACGACTATATCGACTACCACAACAGTCAGACCATCACCGTCAGCATCTACAGCCTTACCGAAGAACAATACCGCTACCAGAAGGCTCTGAACACACTGGATGATGAAAACTACGAAGAAGTTCTGATGGAACCTGTCAGCATCCCCACCAACGTAACGGGCGGACTGGGATTCGTTGGGGCCGATTCGCGTACACAGTTTGTGCTGCACCTTCCCTGATAAGCACCAATAACCGGCTACACGAAGTTCAAAGAGGAAGCACGAAGATAGGATTTCTCGGCAAAAAGGCCTACTTTTGCGTCTGCAATCCATAGACAGAGAGAAAACATGTTTGTACTCACCATCATTTCGCTCATGCTGGTCGGTGTGGGCACCGGTTATCTGTTGCGCCGCCGCAATTCACGCCCCGTGAGCCGCATTATCACCTTACTTATATGGCTACTGCTCTTTCTGCTGGGCACGGAGGTAGGCAGCAACCCGGACATCGTCAACGGGCTGGGCACATTGGGGGTAGAAGCATTACTCATTGCCGCGTCTGCCATATTGGGCAGTAGCTTGGCCGCCTGGGGGCTGTGGAGATACATCTGCCGGAAAGGAGGTAGCAGCCAATCATGAAAAGCAGCCTCATCATCATCGCCTTTTTCGCATTGGGCATTATCTGCGGACATCAGCAACTGCTTCCCGACGGCCTGCGTGTAGCTGACCTGAGTTTCTATGCCCTCTGTGCACTGATGTTCTTCGTCGGTGTCAGCGTAGGTGCCGATCCTAAAACGCTGTTGAGCTTTCGCAAGCTGAACCCACGTTTCGCTTTGTTGCCCGTAATGACCATTGGTGGTACACTGGCCGGCTGCCTGTTCGTTTCACTGCTACTTCCCCAGCGCAGTGTGGCCGACTGCTGTGCCATCGGTTCGGGCATGGGATATTATTCACTCTCCAGCATTATCATTACCGAATACAAAGGAGCAGAAATGGGAACCATCGCCCTGCTGAGCAACATCATGCGCGAAGTGACTGCCCTGCTTGCAGCCCCACTGTTAGTACGTTGGTTCGGCAAGTTGGCTCCTATCGCCGTTGGAGGTGCCACCACCATGGACACTACGCTGCCTATCATCACCCGCTACTGCGGTAAGGAATTGGTGGTAGTCTCCATTTTCCATGGTTGCCTGACAGACTTCTCTGTAACCTTCCTCGTCACTTTATTCTGTTCTCTGTAAGAAAGAGCCGGCATCGGAATATCGTTTTGCAAGCAAATAGCACGTATCACTTCCCTAATAATGCTAAACGCCTATTTATATTACATTCTTATTACAAAAGAAGAGAAAAACCGGGCGTTTTCACACCCTGTAATTGACATAAGTCAAAAAAGGGGTGCTTTATATGCATTTTCTTTTTTATTCGTTTTTGTGTTATAAAACATACCCGTATATTTGCATCGGTAAAAAGAAAAACAAAGCGCTTACAGTTTTTCAATAGGTATTAGAAGAAAGTTTTTAGGATAACAAAGTTTTAGGATAACAAAGTTTTTAGGATTAACAATTAAAAAAGTAGGTATTATGAAACGTTTTGGATTAACATTAGTGGCAGCATTCTGCCTGGCAGCTACAACTTTTGCAGCAGGCAATCAACCGACAACTGAAAAGAAGTGGGAAGGTTCCATCAATGTAAACACATTGAGTAAATACCTGAAGCTGACTCAGAGCCAACATGAACAAGTGTCAAGTATTTGCAAATACTTCCACAAACAGATGGTCATGGCTAACAAAGTATCTGAGGATCAGGATGGCTTGAGAAGCAAAGCTGTTGCAGCCAACTTGAAGCTGATGAAGAAGGCCTTGAACGAGAAACAGTATGAAGACTACGCCAAGGTTCTGAACACCACGCTTGAAAACAAAGGTATCGAAGTGAAGTAACACACTTCACTCCGATAATTTCGGAAGAATATTATTAATTTTACTCTAATATAAAAAAGGCATCGGAAACGTGTTTCCGGTGCCTTTTCTGATTTACGCCGTTACGGCGCAATCATTCTAACCAGTCATATATAATATTACCTGTAAACCGCTTTCACAAGCAGAATCGGTCTTGTAGTTCTTTCTTGTACTTCTTCGAAACAAGCAACTCGTCCACTTGGTCGAAGGGTGGATAGAGCAGACACTTGTTGTCCTTGATAATCATCAGGTAATCAATGTTAATGATATACGACTGATGAATCTGCACGAAACAGGGAGAATATTGGATAATCTGCTCGGCCGTCATACCGCGACGCAACACTAACGGTGGCTGTTGATTCAACACCACCTCCCACTGCTTGCGGTCGGAGCAATAACGGAAGAAGCCGATTTCGGCAGGACGCAACGCCCGCATATCGTTCGTAGGCGTAAACACGATGAATGTCTGCCCCGTGTGCAAAGGAGTACCGGTGTACAATGCAGCCCGACTGTCGGTTTCCTTCTGACGAAGAAACCGTTCCAAAATCTGATGAAGATCCTGTTCCTCGAATGGTTTCAACAGATAATCGAATGCAGATTCGCGGATGGCCTGTATCATATACTTGTCATAAGCCGTATAGAAAACAACCTTCATATTCCAGGAAATAGAGTCGCGCATGTCCTGCAACAATTCCATCCCTGTCATGTCGGGCATTTCTACGTCCAGAAACAACAGGTCGGGACGCACTTTCGCTATCACTTTCTTCCCCTGCTTCCCGTTCTTGGCCAAACCTTCGACTGAAAAGCGAGCATCCTTGTTCAAACTGAAGTTCAGACTCTCCAAGGATACATCGTCATCGTCCACTATTACCACTCTATATCTTTCCATAGTTTTCGTCGTTTTGCAAGGCGAATATAAAGATTATATTTATGCCACACAAAAGCGCCTTTAAGAAAATATGGATTATCCGGTGGATAAAAGAGATTATCCGACTAAAAAAGATACTATCAAGTTATTCTTAAATGGTGTAATCGTACTTTTCGGGGAGTTCGAATGCCACTTCACACCCCGTCTCGCCGCTATCGAGCGTCACATTGTGCACCGAGACGTCGATGGTTTCCTTGTTCTTCATATTCAGAATCTGGATGGTCTGCATGATGACTTTCATGCCGGTACCTGTTCCGCGGTTGTGACTGTCGGGACGGAAACCGCCGCCATTGTCCGTCACTTTGATACAAATGCCTTTCCCGGTTTTGACAACGGTAATCCACAACCGGCGTTCGCCTTCTTTGCCGCGCAGGGCGTGCTTCACAGCGTTTTCTACCGGTATCTGTATCAGCATAGAGGGTATCAGTACCCGATCCGGATGCACATCGGGCGCCAAACTGATAGTGGGATAAAAGGCATCGCCCAGCGAACGGCGTTCCAGGTCGATGTAGGTACCTACAAAGTCCAGCTCTTCGGACAGGGTGACACACAGTTGCTCGGCCAGCTCCAGATTGCGGCGCATCAGCTTGACCAGCGAAGCCAGTTCGTGCTTCTCTTCCTCCTTGCGGCCGGCCATCTCCTGATTGAGCACATTGAAGATGAAGTGGGGCGACAGACGGTTGCGGATGTTTTCCAAACGCAGGGTAGAGACGGTGCGACGGCTTTCGACAAGCAGCAAGGCACGTTTCTTCTTGCTATACATATAGACAAAGACGACTACCAGAAAGGCTGCCCCACAAAGTGCTATCCAGATGATGCGGGTCTGCCTCAAGGCAAGCACTTCGTTTTCCTTGGCCTGAATCAGCACCTTCTGCGACATCAGCGTAGAATCCTGCTGATAGCGCAGGGCCAGGTCGGCCGTACGCATCCGGATGTTCTCGTTGCGGATGGAGTCGTCCAGTTCGCGATTCTTCTTCAGGTAGTTATAAGCCTGACGGTAGTTGTGGGTTTCCTCGAAATAGAGTTGCAGGTTGCGGTTGCGCACATGAATCAGGTCGGGATAGACGTCGGGCGAAGTGACACTCGAAGCCAGCAACCGCCTGGCTCCGTCCAAGTCCTTCCGCAACAGGCAAATGCCAATTTTCTGCGTGTCGATGGCATAAAGGGCGGCAGGCATCCCGTACTCCTTGAAGAAAGGTTCGCAAAGGTCGATATAATGTGCTGCCGAGTCGGGCTGCTGCAACAAGATGAAGCAGTCGGCCAGATTGACCCACGTCAGGTTGCGCTCGAATACCATTTCGGGATATTCCGTCGTCAGACGCAGCAGGCGGCGGAAGTAAGTCAAGGCTGTCTCGTAATCGCCCCGATAGTAGTAGGACGTTCCGCGGTTGTTCAGGTAGAAGTGCTTCTCGTTGGGTCGCATCTCGTCGTAATACCGGGCTGCCAGGTTGTAGTAGTAGTCGCACTGCTCGAAGTCGCGCAGCCATACGTATATCTGTGCCAGGCCGTAATAGATGGGATACTTCTGCGAATCGGACAACTGAAGCGAATCGCACAGCAACAGGGCGCGACGATACCACGCCGCCCCCACGTCTAACTTGCCCTGCTGGTTGCAGGCGTCGGCCAGGTTGATAAGGATGTCGGGCACGCTTTCCTTGCGGTTGCCCTGCATGAGCAGTTCGTAGGCACGGCGGTAATAAGTGGCTGCCGAATCCATATAGCCGGTACGGACGTAGATGTTGCCTTTGCTATTGGCACAGTCGCCCGCCAGATTCCACAACTCGGGCGAGGAGGGCTGACGACGGATGAAATCCTCGATCTGCCTGACCACCAAGCGTGCCGAATCCAGTTCGGAAGTGACCAAGTAGGTTTTCAGTGCCACCGACAGGTAGTTATACCACGTCAGACTGTCGTGCGACGCATGCATACCCTGCACCGCCTTGGCACGCACCTCGTAGGGATGGGTAGAGACGGAGTCAGCATTCAGGGCCGAAAAGCGTTCGAACTTGCGCATCTCGGTAGGCGACTCCTTCTCCTGCCTCGGACCACAGGCTGCCAATGCCAGCAGGCCAATCAGCGAAACGATATAAAGCAGACGTTGCGTCATCTGATGGTCACCATTGTGGCTCCGAATCCGTACTCCTGAAACGATGCATCCTGCGCCTTGCAGGAGGAATATTTGCGCTTCAGTTCGTCCAGAATGGCTTTGCGCAACACACCGTCGCCCTTGCCGTGGATGAAGACGATGCGCTGTTCGCGCTTGTTCTTGTACTGCTCCATCACTTCACGGAACTTGTCGAGCTGATAGTTCAGCATCTCGCCGTTCGACATGCCGCGCGTGTCGTCCAGCAGTTCGCCGATGTGCAGATCAATCTCTACAATGCCGTTCTTTCCGCCATGCTTGGCGGCGGGCTGGGGCTTCTTGGGGGCATCGGCCGAACGTTTCTGCATCAGGGCTTCCTGAAGGTCTTCGGCCGATACATATACCTGACGGGCAGGCTGGTCGTTGCGTACCACGTCGTACATCAGGGCCGGCGTTTCGAAGAAGTCGGTGGGTTGGAAGGTATGCAGTTTGTAGAATTTCACCACATCGATGCGCAACTCGACGCTGACAGCGGGCTTCAACTGGAAGGAGCGGCGGTCCTTGAAGGCCACGAGCTGCACGGCCACGCGCTCCAGGTCGTTGAGCGACGCCTTCTCGAACTCCTCGAGCAGCAACTTGGTGTTAGGCTCTATCAGTCCGTGCTGGCGCACTGTCCATGCCTTGCCTTCGGCGCCCAAGTAGGTGTAGTACAGGTAATAGTTGCTGTCGTTCACCAGATAGCTTTCGAACGGAGTGGTGCTGACTGCCTTGATGTCCTCGGGCACAAAGGCCAGATAGACGTTCAGCACATCGCCGCCTTTCATTTCCGGCTGGCGATAGACCGATATTTCGGGCTTTTCCACCCGGTGCTGAGGCTGTTCGTAAGCCTGCTGCGACGCGGCAGGACGGGCGGGCTGTTCCTCGGCTTTCTTCTGCTCGGCCTTGGCAGCCTTCGAAGCTGGCGTGGGTACGTTGTAGTCGTCGGTCTCTATCACCACCACCTCGCGGATGTGCATCGGGATGTCGAAGCCGTCGGCATCTTCCACCAGTACAATGTCTTTACCTTGAAATCCGGTGACCTTTCCGCCACCTACTTCGCTCAGAAAGCGAACTTTGTCTCCTATCTTTATCATGTCTTTTTCTGTTTAATCATTCGGTTTTCCCTGCGGCAAAGATAGTGAAAGGTGAGCGCAGAGACAAATGAAAACCAAAGTTTTCAAATTTGGCTATGCCGAACCGCATCCTATCTTACTTATCCAAAGATACGGAAATGTCACCAAAATGGCACGAGATACCCCAAAGAAAAGTATTTCTGCAAAGAAATGTCCTTAAAAGCCGCACGTCGCAGCTTTGTTGCAGCGTGGTCCGATGTTTCTATCCGTTCGAACTGTTCTATCTGTGCACGAAGTTACATCTCGCGTGCCGGGATGTTCATCCCGCGTGCCGAGATGTGCATCCCGAGTACTGAGATATACATCCCGGCACGCGAGATATAAAGAAACTGAAGGGAAGAAGGATTCTTCGGGCAAGGAAGGTGCATCTTATCGCCAAGAGAGCAGCATGGCAGGAGATGGCGGACGGCAGAAGATTACATTCTTCTCCGCAGCTATTCGCGCATTCCTTAATTATCCGTACCTTTGCAGCCGAATAAGAGACTTACGATTATGAAACAAGACCCTAAACATATCCGCATCAGCGAGTTCAATTATCCCCTGCCCGACGAGCGCATCGCCAAATTCCCCCTGCCCGTGCGCGACCAGTCCAAACTGTTGGTTTACCGTCACGGACAGGTGACCGAAGACCGCTTCACCTCCCTGCCCGACTATGTGCCGGCCGGCAGCCTGATGGTGTTCAACAACACCAAGGTCATTCAGGCCCGCCTGCACTTCCGCAAGGAGACGGGCGCACTGATCGAAGTATTCTGCCTGGAACCCATCGAGCCAAACGACTACGCGCTGAACTTCCAACAGACCGAGCACGCCGCCTGGCTCTGCATGATAGGCAACCTGAAGAAGTGGAAGGAAGGTCCCCTGCACCGCGAGATGACCGTGAAGGGACGCCCGCTGACACTGACCGCCGAGCGGGGCGAGTGCCGCGGCACCAGTCACTGGGTGGACTTCCGCTGGGACAACCCCGAAGTGACCTTTGCCGACATCCTCGAAGTGTTCGGCGAGCTGCCCATCCCGCCCTACCTGAACCGCGAAACGCAGGAAAGTGACAAGGAAACCTATCAGACGGTTTACTCCAAGATAAAAGGCTCCGTAGCCGCCCCCACCGCCGGGTTGCACTTCACGCCCCGCGTGCTCGATGCCCTCCGCACAAAAGGCGTTGACCTGGAGGAACTGACGTTGCACGTAGGCGCCGGCACCTTCCGCCCCGTGAAGAGCGAAGAAATCGAAGGCCACGAGATGCACACGGAGTACATCTCCGTATCGCGCGGCACGATAGACAAGCTGATAGCCCACGACGGACAAGCCGTGGCCGTAGGCACCACGTCGGTACGCACGCTCGAAAGCCTCTACCACATCGGCGTCACCCTGCTGCAGAACCCCGACGCCACGGAAGAACAGTTGCACGTCCGCCAGTGGCAGCCCTACGAAATGGAAGGCGAAGCCCCTACGGCGGTCGAAGCCCTGACCGCTGTCCGCGACTATCTGGACCGTCACGGCATGGAAGCCCTGCACACCAGCACACAGATCATCATTGCTCCGGGCTACGACTACCGCATCGTCCGAGCCATGGTGACCAACTTCCACCAGCCACAGAGCACCCTGCTGCTGCTTGTCTCGGCCTTTGTCCACGGCGACTGGCGCACCATCTACGACTACGCCCTCGCCCACGACTTCCGTTTCCTGAGCTACGGGGACTCGTCGTTGCTGATACCGTAAGATTATATTCACCACAAAGGACGCAGAGTTGCACGGAGTCAATGCCTCATTCGTGGCAACCATAATAATAAAGACATTGAAAAAACAGGGAAGTATTTGTTCTTAGAAGAAACTTCCCTATTTTTGTAAAAAACGAAGGCTTTATGAAAAAGATGCTCTCACTCAACGAAATCTATTCGATGCTCTCCTCCTTGAGCTACGAAAACAGGAAATGGCTGGCCGACAAACTGATTACGGACTTGTCTGCCGAGCAGAAGAAGCCTGCACCAATCGTGTATCCACGCATCCCGAAAGACCGTCCCATATCTTCCGAAGTAAAGGACATGGTTATAGGCACCTTACCCGAAGGCTTTGATGTAAACCGTGAATGGGAAAAAATGTGGGAGGATAGGGCATTATGAAAGTTTTTCTTGACACCAACGTAATCATTGATTTCTGTGCTAACCGTGCTCCATTTTGTGAAGCAGCGGCACGGATCATAGATATGGGCTACAGAGGAGAAATCAGCCTCGTCATTTCCTCACTGACTTTTATCAACGTCGCTTATATCCTTCGCAAAGCGTTTCCTGCCGACTTGGTAATCCGTAAAATGGAGCAACTGACAAGGCTGTGTGAAATTTCTCCCATCGACGAAACAATCATCAAAGAAGCCGTTAAAAGAAGAGAAAAAGACTTTGAAGACTGTGTCCAATACCTGTCAGCCCGTCAACTACAAACAGACGTCATCTTGACACGCGACCTCACAGGATTCAACAACTTTCCTATAACCGTACAGACACCGGATGATTTTCTGGATGCCTGTTACAATTCTTGAACCATTACTCCATCATGAACCAAGACAACAACCAGGAAATGTTCCCCCTCGTCGATGAGGAAGGGAATATCGTCGGCGCCGCCACACGAGGCGAGTGCCACAACGGCAGCAAACTGCTGCACCCCGTCGTCCACCTGCACGTATTCAACTCGCGGGGCGAACTCTATCTGCAAAAGCGACCCGAATGGAAAGACATCCAGCCGGGCAAATGGGACACGGCCGTAGGCGGCCACATCGACTTGGGCGAAAGCGTGGAGCAAGCCCTCCGCCGCGAAGTACGCGAGGAACTGGGCATCACCGACTTCACTCCCCAACAGGTGACGCACTACGTCTTCGAGTCGGCCCGCGAACGCGAACTGGTCTTCACCTACAAGACGGT
>CABROZ010000029.1 GCA_902472795.1 uncultured Bacteroides sp.
GCGCGAAAAGGAAGCAGGAAAGAAAAAGCGGGGAAAAGAGGAGGAGGAAGGGGAAGGCTGGGAAAGGGAGAAGGAAAGAAGGGGAAAGAAGGCCTCTTGGAGGACAAATGAAGACGACTTGACGGGGAAAAGAGGATTGGGAAGGGAGAATAGCAAAAGGCCACTAAAACAAAGTAGCCTTTATCTCCAAATATTTATTAATCACATCGGCAGAAAGGTTTTCGGGCGTAGTCAATAATGAAAATATGCCATGACGTTTTAATGTAGAAACCACCAAACGCTTCTCATAAGCAAATTTTTCAGCTATCACATGGCGATAGTAATCTTCTGTATTCTGCGACGAAGTGGCAAGATAAGATTGCAATTCTGTATCCTCGAAGAAAACCACAAGTAAACAGTGCCGTCTGCCAAGTTGTTGTAAATAAGGCAACTGTCGATACATGCTATTCAACCCGGAGAAATTGGTATATAATATCAGCAAACTACGTTTATAAAGATATCGACCAAGATGGACGCATAATGAAGAGAAATCACTCTCGCCATAGTCTGTCTGCTGATTGTAAAGAGCCTCCTGCAAAGCCTGCATTTGTCCCTGTCGTTTAGACGCAGGTATAAATGTATCAAAACGCTCATTAAAGGTTGCAATTCCTGCCATATCCTCCTTCCGCATGGCAATATAGGCAAGAACCAAGGTCGAATTGATGGCATAATCCAAAAGCGTCATTCCCCGAAAAGCCTGCTGCATCATACGCCCTTTGTCAATAATGCCATATACCGATTGAGCGCGTTCATCCTGATAGACATTCACCATCAGGCGGTTCCGTCGGGCACTGGCTTTCCAATTAATGGTACGGAAATCATCATCTTTCACATAATCTTTTATTTGTTCGAACTCGGTATGATGCCCTACCCTACGAATGCGTTTAATGCCCTGATCCGTAAGCCGGTTATCCATAGCAAGCAACTCATAATGACGCAACATCAAAAAAGAAGGATAGACTTTAATCTGAAAAGGTTCGCCGCAAGTATAACGACGAGTTACAAGCCCCACGGTTGTAGAAACAAAGAGCCGCAAGTAACCAAAATCATATATACCCCGACAAACAGGACGTAAACGATAACAGATATTATTCGCTTCTCTTGCCCGAAGGTGAACCCGAAAAATCATATCGCGTTTCTGAAAGACAAAAGGTATTTCATCAATTATCTCAATTGATGTCGAAAAGGAATAAGAACTCTCGAAGTGAATAGAAATGCTGTTATCATCGCCATTGGAAAAACGAGAAGCACACTGCCTAAAAGCCTTAATGCCACAATGACCATAAAGCATCCATACATCAATCAATATAACCAATGCAAACAGCAATAACGCCCATCGCCCAACCTCGAACAATGGAGCATAGAGATATCCGCCACCCAATAAAAAGACGATTACCCCCAATGTGATATAAAAACGATATGTAAGATACAAAGACATCGACCTGGCAATGATAAAAGATGAATAAACTATTGGGGAACTTCTATCTGATCGATCAGACGTTGGGTCACTTTCAATGGTGTATATCCCTCCATTTCAGCTTCTGCAGTCAATATCAGACGATGATGGAGCACCGATGGCGCTACAAACTTGATATCGTCAGGAGTTACAAAATCACGTCCTTGCAATAATGCATAGGCTTTGGACGCCTGAAGCATACTGACTGATGCTCGAGGAGATGCTCCGAGATACACAGCTTTAGCCGTTCTGGTTTGTTGAACAATCTGTACAATATATTGTAATAAGGTGCGATCAACAAAAACCTGTCCCAACAGTCTTCTTAAATCCAACAACTCCATTTTTGTTAACACAGGAGACACATTCTCCAACTTGACTAATGAAGCATTAGATTGATGACGTTCAAGAACTTCCAGTTCCTCGTCTGCGGACGGATAGCCCATTACGATTTTCATAAGGAAACGATCGAGCTGTGCTTCTGGCAGTTTATAGGTTCCTTCCTGCTCCACCGGATTCTGTGTTGCTAAAATTGTGTACAATTCACCCATAGGATAAGTAACACCATCAATACTTGCCTGTCGTTCTTCCATCACCTCAAACAAAGCGGCCTGCGTCTTGGCCGGAGCACGATTAATTTCATCCACCAACACGATATCAGCAAAAGCCGGTCCTCGGTGAAAATCAAAATCACCCGTCTTCATATTAAATACAGTGGTTCCCAACACATCGCTGGGCATCAAATCAGGAGTAAACTGAATACGGCTAAAATCAGCATCTATCAACCGTGCAACCAAACGAGCCAATAATGTTTTAGCCACACCGGGTACTCCCTCAATCAACACATGTCCATTGCCTAAGATAGCAGTCAAAACAAGATCAACAATCTGATCCTGCCCCACAAGAACAGAAGCAATTTGTTTCTTCAACTCCGCTATTTTAGCAGAAAAGAATGTAAGGTCAAGTCTATTTTCATTCATAATAAATTTCGGGTTATATCATTCATTCTATCAATTAATTGTTTCATTTGTTCTACTGATATCTTAATATTGGTATCATGCGCCACATGACGAACTTCATGGATAAGAGTTGCTATCGACTCATTATCCATCCCCGTACGCCGTGCAATTCGTGCAAAAGAATAAGAATCATTCTCGGTCTCTTCCAAATCAACCTGCACCAACCGACGTACGGTTTCTGCAAAATAAAGGTATTTCTTACGAACCAAGTCCGCATGATCCTTTTTCTGAAAATAAAGTGTACCGACCAACTTGACAAACTCCAACGACTTATCAACCGGCGGAGCAATCACAGGAATGGCACGCTGACGCCGGCGAGCCGTAAAAAACATAAAAAGCACTATTCCAATCAATGACACATACAATGCCCAACGCAAAGGACGATGAGCAAGCAGATACCTGAACGGTGACTGTTGCATTTGTGCCGTTTCGTCCATATAAGCTTCTGTGCGGATCAGTGGCAATCTATCCATTTGGGAAAGAAGGCGGAAAACATAAGCGGCATTCCGCCCATCGACAACCCCATAATTGGTAAAAAGCAAAGGAGTGGATACCACAATAATCTGCCCTCTTCCAACAGGTACGGATAATGCTACCGGAGAGTGTATTATGGTATCGCCCATTTGCCCACCATGACGCCAACCTGCCGATTCCTGCCTAACGGCAAGCACCTTACCATTACCTACCGACCTGACGGATATAGTAGAAGCACACAACTGAGGATAGAAATAATAAGTACAGGAATCACCTGGCGATGACACCCAAAGAATGCTGTCGCGTGAGAAAAAAGAAGTCGCCTGCTTCTTCAATGCCCTAAAATAAAAATAAGAATAATTGCCATGCACTTTTAATGTATCTTCCAATTTGGCTGGTAATAAGTTTGTGACCAACATCACATTATCCCCACGACCGGCCATCGACAACAGGGCATTGACATCGACATCGGACAAGGCAAGATTCTCGGAAATAGCCAGAATACCTCTGCGTAGCGTTGTATCTTCAGATGACAACTGATAAAAGGTTTTACGCGACAACGCATACTTACCCGGCAGGGAAGCAGACAACAAGCTATCCAATAAAGCGCATCCGAAAGGCTGCTCATCGTAATGACTGAACGTGGGATGCCAAACAAAACGTTTAGGTAAATGGCACTCGACAACAAACATCAGCAACAGAAATCCTGTAATTCCAACCACAAACCAACGGCTCCCCTTCATACTCCCCCTCCTTTCTTCACTTCATCCTGCAGAGCACGCATCGAGCCAAAAAGTATCTCGGTTGCCTCAAAATTACCATAGCGCACACGCAAAAAGTCATTGGTCAACCGATTAAACGCCTCCATATGCACTTCGTACTTATATTGAGTGGGAGTCTTATAAGGCTGCCAGACAATACGACCGTCATCATCCAATGACTTCAGTGTCTGTAAATAAAGCAGGCGTACCGCTTCCTTATAATCTCCCGACAACATCGCCTGTGAGATGGATTGCTCAAAATCAACACCATAAATAGTGTCCTCGACCATGCCTGAAGATTTTGCCTGGGCATGCAGACGAACAAATAAAGAAGGATGTTTCTTGTAGATAAACCAAACAAGGAAAAGCACAAACAAGATAGTAAATACAAGCACGATCGTTTCCCCGTACTCACTCACTATTTCATTGCCCCATAGTTCTTGCCACAGCTTGGCCATCTGGCTACCGATCCACTCCAGTATGTTAACATCCGGTGTAAGCAGTTCACGGTTGTAATTGTAAGCAGGATCCGCTTGCCAAACATTCACCAGCTCAATGTCATAGCCTAATGTATCGGTAGTCAGGGTATTCATATCTATTACAGACAGAATTACAGTTGCTCAAAATGATTGATATCGTCCTCGATTCTTACACTATCCATTTTTTCAGCTGCATGACCATATTGATAAGCAAGTCCCACTAAATAAAACACCATAGCAAGATAGGCACCAAATGCCTGAATAATGGCAAACAAATAAAGCATAAAGTTATAGCCGGCTGAGGTTCCTATCCCATTGGCAGAATCACTCGCCATGAAAAAGGTTTTAACCAATACGGAAATATACCAGGGCATCGTCGTTACTCCTTGCAATATGCTGGCTAAGAAGCCCATCACAATGGCCATCAATATGACACCGCCCCAAGTAGCAAAACCAAGACGGAAAGCCTTTCCCAACGCACTCATCAACGAGATGTCTTCAAACAAATAAACAGGCCCCCACAACAACAATGGGACAAGCAGCAACATGCACACCAATATAAACAAAAAGACAAACAATACTGAAATCCCAGAAAATAACGAAGCCAACACGCCCCCTACCACTGCTATCAGTACCATCAAAAATATGGCAAACAGAGTAAGTAAGAACAATCTCTTGAAGTTAAGAAGCAACAACGGCTTCAGCATTCCCATCGTCACGCCGGACAAACGTTCCTCACGTTCATTATAAAGTTTCATCAAGGCATATATCAAAGCTCCCAACAATGTCGTTCCTACCAAGCTGACCAATATCAACAAGCCATAATAGGAAACAAACGAGACCAACTGACTTGAATTTGCCAACATTGCTTCAGCCTCAGCCGGGTCGGCAATACCCAACAACATCCCCATCAGTCCGTTCAGACTCAATGCATGTATAAGGCTGACAGGCAAAAGCAAATAAGTAACAAACTTCAGCAATACTTTCCAGTTTTCTTTAATAAAATCGAACGTAGCATTAAGCTTATCCCCAAACGTACGCTGAACATACATGGCAATTTTAGGCTTCTGTGTCTCCATATCTTCTCTTGTTTGGTAAGTAAATATAGTAAAAAATAATAAAGATCAAAGATAATAGTATGATGCCTATCCGAAGAACGTCAGGCAAATCGGTATGACGCGTTATAAAACTTTCGATGAAACCCGCCATCACAAAGACCGGGACCGTACTGACAACAACCTTTAAGCCACGCCTTGCTCCACGCCGGAATGATTCGGCACGCGAATAAGTTCCCGGAAACAGCCATCCTTTTCCCAAAGCCAATCCGGCTGCTCCAGCCACAATTATGGCCCAGATTTCCAAGGTGCCGTGTAGCCAGACAGCCAGTACGGACTCCCACAGCAGTCCGTGCTGATAAAAGAAAGTCTGAAAGGCTCCCAACATCACTCCGTTGCTAAAAAGCATGAATGCAGTGCCAAAACTGGTCAGCATCCCCATCGCAAAACAATTAAAAGCAACCCTTACATTATTCAATGTGATGCCTAAAAACATCGGCAGTTCGGACGAACTGCCATAAACTCCCATGGGATTCCCCTGAGCAATATTATCCAGTGTCATGTCAACATACGCATTTCCCAAGATAAGCCTTACAAAATCAACGTCATTCGCAGCCGAAAGTACCCCAATGCCCACACTGATCATAAATATCAGTAACGAAAGCCATAACTCCCGACGGGCATCATACATCACGCGAGGAACCTCACGAGTCCAGAAAGTCAGCAGACGTGACCATTTCTCACGCTTGTTACGGTAAATTTTATTGTGCAATGCTGAAGCCAGATTATTCAGATAAATTGTAATCCTTGAGGTCGGAAAGTGAGTCTGCGAGAAAGCCAGATCCGTTGTCAGTTCCATATATACGTCAGCAAGCCGGTCGGGCGAAACACGATCGGCGTGTTCTACCACCTTCTCGGCTTCATTCCATCTTTCGATGTTCTGACGGATGAACGTTACTTCTTTCATGATTAACCAAGGATTTCGACTGTGTTTTTGCTCAATTCGGAAACAAAAATAAGAGAATAATGATATATTTGCAACGAGATAGCTAAAATGTTTTATTCCCAATGGCAGAATCCACCATCTTTACCGGACAATTCGTTCGAATCAGCCAAACGCCGGCCAGCATTGGCGAACGATTCGTCGCACTCATCATCGACTACATCCTTATCGGTATCTATCTGCTGGGAGCCAGCAAACTGTATTTGAGTTTTCGCCCCGTCGGCGAAGTTTCATACCTCGTGGTTGCCATTGCCATTTATCTGCCGGCTTTGTGTTACTTCTTTTTATGGGAAGTATTCAACCAAGGGCAAAGCCCGGGCAAACGACTCATGAACATTCGTGTAGTAAAAGCAGACGGTACGACTCCAAGCATCAGTTCCTATCTGCTACGCTGGCTGCTATTTCCCATCGATGCATTCCTGACAGGGGGATTCGGAATTTTATCTATCCTGCTGACTAAAAACAGCCAGCGGATAGGCGACCTTGCTGCAGGTACCATGGTAATAAAAGAAAAGAATTATCGCAAGATTCATGTAAGCCTTGACGAATTTGATTATTTACGGCAAGGTTATCACCCCACTTATCCGCAGGTTGTCAACCTCTCGTTAGAACAGATAAACGTCATCGGCCGCACCCTGCAGTCGGATCAGAAGAACAAAAAGCAACGAATAGAAAAGTTGGCGGAAAAGGTAAGGGAGTTGCTTTCAGCAACTCCCCATGAGAATCAGGCAGAAAATTTTCTGCAAACGGTTCTTCGTGATTATCAATACTATGCTCTCGAAGAATTTTAAACTTCAAGATGGCATACAGTCCATTATTCCCTGTTTGCCAGACGCTGTTCGGCCAAATGTTCGTACTTTGTACCGGGACGTCCGTAATTGGCATACGGATAGATGGAAATGCCACCACGCGGGGTAAAGAAGCCGGTGACTTCAATATACTTCGGATTCATCAGACGTATCAAATCCTTCATAATGATGTTCACGCAGTCTTCGTGAAAAGCTCCATGGTTCCGAAAGCTGAAAAGATATAGTTTCAGACTTTTACTTTCCACCATCTTTATGTCGGGGATGTATGAAATCCGTATCTCCGCAAAATCGGGCTGCCCTGTGATGGGACACAAACTGGTGAATTCCGGACAATTAAAGCGTACCCAATAATCGTTTTCTGGATGCTTGTTGTCAAAAGCTTCCAATACTTCAGGCGCATAATCCTGCTTGTATTCTGTCTTACGCCCTAAAAGGGTCAACTGGTCTTTCAATTCTGTCATTACGATAACTCTTTTATATAATCATTCGTTATTACTTTTATCGCCAACCTAAGCTTTATGAACGGAGTGCAGATACTTCTCCAATCCTTCACGGCGCAGTTTGCAGGCCGGACAATGCCCGCATCCGTCACCCGGAATGCCATTGTAACAGGTCAGTGTTTCATGACGCACCAAGTCGAGCACTCCCAGCTCGTCGGCCAAAGCCCAGGTCTCCGCCTTGTCAATCCACATTAAAGGAGTATGGATAACAAACTGTTCATTCATCGCCAGATTCAACGTCACATTCAACGATTTGATAAAAGCATCGCGACAGTCAGGGTATCCGCTAAAATCCGTCTGCGACACCCCGGTGACAATATGATTGATGCCACGCTCGCGGGCATATACAGCCGCAATGCTCAGGAAAAACAGGTTGCGCCCCGGGACAAATGTATTCGGAAAACTATCAGCCGGCTTCTCACTGTCCATTGTCATGGTAGGGTCGGTCAGCGAATTATGCCCCAGCTTACCAATGAACGAAACATCCATCACCTCAAATTCTACTCCGGCCTTACGGGCTATCTCACGAGCCAGCTCCACTTCCTTCTGATGCTTTTGCCCATACAAGAAGCTAAGCGCATATACTTTTTTAAATTCACGTTTTGCCCAAAACAGGCAAGTAGTCGAGTCCTGTCCACCGCTGAACACGACCAATGCACTTTCTTTATTCATCTTACAAAACATTAAATGATAATTCTGTTATATAACGATCCGGATAGGGGCATTGTGTCGGGAAACACCTTCCTCCCCTATCGGGTAATAAGCGAATCAAATCTCAAAAATCTTCCAGATCTTATACGAAATACCTTCATCGTAAACATCACTGCCATCCACCTTCTTGATGAATTTCACCACACGGATAGTGACCGGCAATATCACCACTTCGTACATCGACTTCAGGACTATCTGGATGCACATCATCAGCAGCAACTCCTGCCAAGCAATAATCCCTCCAAAGGCAATGGGAAAGAAGATCAACGAATCGCCCGTCTCGCCTACTACCGTTGACCATATGGCACGTGCTGAAAAATGCCGGCCTCCACTGGCTAACTTCATCTTGCTCATCACATAAGCGTTGAGGAAAGAGCCGACCAGAAATGCAGCCAGACTGGCCACCACAATACGGGGAGCCATGCCGAAGACGAAATTGAAATGGGCTTCACCCTCCCAAAAAGGTGCTGCCGGCAAAGCCACTGCTATCAGCCCCAGCATCACAACAAAGAAATTCATCGCAAAACCACTCCAGATGATGAGACGCGCCTTACGGAAGCCCCACACCTCGGCAATGCAATCGTTTATGATATAGGAAACGGGAAAAACAAGCAGACCGGCGGTCACCGTAATGCCGCACACCTGAATGACTTTTGTTTCAAGAAGATTGGCTGCTATCAGACAGACATTGAAAAGAATGCCAAGCAGCATAAAAGGTACAGATACTTTTTGCTTCATAACTCCTGTTTTTTACGTGGTTGTCCTAGAATACACGGCCGCTATTCACGGCATCATACATATAGTTTTCCGGTCGGCAAAGGTAAGTGTTATTTTTGGGAATGCCAAAGTATATACCGGCAAATACATCGTACATCCGCATTTCAAAGAAAGATACACGTGCATAAAAGTACCCAACACACTAAACAGGTTCTATCCAACCCGAAAATCCACCTGCTTTGACATAAAATAACAACCTGAATTCATCGTTTATTTTCTGTTTTTCGTAATATTGCATTGTAATTTATTTATCCATGAGACTTGATTATATTTATCACAGTGGATTCGCCATCGAAACAGACGATATCACAGTCATCATCGACTACTACAAAGATTCATCGGAGGAATCCCCCGGGAAAGGTATCGTGCACGACTACCTGCTACAGAAACCGGGAGAAATATATGTCTTGTCAACACACTTCCACCCCGACCACTTCAATCATGAAGTATTGACCTGGAAAGAGAAACGCCCGGACATCAAATACATCTTCTCGAAAGACATCCTGAAGCACAAACGGGCGACAGCCACCGATGCCATCTACATCGGTAAAGGCAGCCATTACGAAGATGCTTGCATCCGCGTCGAAGCATGCGGATCGACCGACTCGGGAATATCCTTCCTGATAGAATTGCAAAACAGGCTCATCTTCCACGCTGGCGACCTGAACAACTGGCACTGGAGTGAAGAATCGACCCCACAGGAAATACGAAAGGCCGACGGTGACTTTCTGGCCGAGGTAAAATACATACAGCAGAAAACTTCGACCCTCGACTTAGCCATGTTCCCCGTGGACAGCCGCATGGGCAAGGATTACATGAGGGGAGCCACACAGTTCATCGAACGGATAAAGACCAGCGTGTTTGCCCCCATGCACTTCGGCGAAGATTATAATGGTGGCAATGCCTTCGGCCCTTACGCCGAAGCCCGGGGATGCAGATTCCTCACCATCAATCACCGCGGTCAGCACTTCGAAATCCCTTGATTCAATAAACTAAAAACGATTATACACTTATGAAAGAACTAACTAAAATCTTATTCATCGTAGTCTGTCTCTGCCTGCCCATGGCATTGCAAGCGCAGAAAAAGGACGACAGCCGATACCTGACAGGGGCTGTCCCCGAAGAAAATGGCAAAGTAGTGTTCAGCAAGACATTCGGCATCCCCGGCATGTCGCAGGACGCCATTTTCGAACGTATGCAACAATGGATGAGCGAACGTCTAAAAAAGAATGAAAACAACAGCCGCGTAGTCTATACCCAAAAGGAAAAAGGAGAAGTAGTCGGCTTAGGTGAAGAATGGATTGTATTCAAATCGACCGCCCTTTCACTGGACCGGACCAAAATACTATATATGCTGACGGCCCTATGCCAACCCGAAGAATGTACGCTTCGAATCGAAAGGATCTCCTACGAATACCGCGAAGGAGATAATAAAGAGAAATATTCGGCCGAAGAATGGATTACCGACAAATATGCCCTGAATAAATCGAAGACCAAACTGGTACGCGGATTGGCCAAATGGCGTCGTAAAACCATCGACTTTGTCGATACATTATTTGCTGACGCTGCCAATGCATTAAGTACCGGCACACCGACCCAACCTCAGACAGCCACCACGGGCAACGAAGCAACTTCCTCCAACACCGCCGTGGCAGGAGCAACCATCATCACCCCCAAACAAGAAGTCAACGTCAAAAGCAGCAATGCCAACGCCCAAGCCGTCCCCGCAACGGCTTTGAGCACGTCATACAAAACCGTAGCTCCGGACCAGCTGTCAACCGACCTCATTCAGATGGGCAATGGTAAACTGGTCATCGCTATCGGTACCGACAACTTCAACATGACCACCATGACTGCCAACGCCGGAGGCAGCTTAGGCAAGTCATCCGGAAAGCCTGTCATATTCACCATGCTTTCGCCCGACCAACCCTATGAGCAGTTGGAAAAGGCCGAGACCTACACCGTGCGTTTCTATCCAAACGGACAAAACGAACCAAGCGTCGTGCTGGAGTGCAAAAAGCTCTCTTCGCCAGCACCCGTAGAAGGACAGCCACGTACGTTCATCGGCGAAATCGTCAAGGCATTGGTCAAGTAACCGGCCTTCCCTTCCACACCCCCGGCCGACGGTGGTGATACGGACAGACGCCATACCGCCAAACCGATAGGCCTCTTACCCGTAAACAAGCTTCGACAAACAAGGAAAGAGCCCGCAGCTCACCTTGCCTGTCGAAGCTTTTTTAGTGCTGATGCTGGAAACAACGGCGCAAATACGTATCTTTGCACCTGCGAAACCCTAAAAACATTTCATATATGAGTATCGAAGAAGCCATGATGGGCGGCATCATCTTCAAAGGCAAAAAAGACAAGCCCAAAGAAGAGAACAAAATCAAAACCAAAGCCAAGAAGAAGACCTACATCACCGGCCTGCACGGTTCCGGAGCAGCCAAGATGAAAGCCGAGATACGCCGCAAACGTGCCAACAGGCATAAAAACAAATAACTCCATGCTGAATACCCACTTACTACAGCCCGAGAAAGACCCGATGGGGGCTGCTATAGCCGACTACGCCCGAACGGGCAAAGCCGGCCGGCTGCGCGTGTTCTCATCACAGTTCGATGAAGACGAGATTCCCGTGAAAGAGCTGTTCCGTACGGAAAGTTCAATGCCTCATCTGGAGCAGACCGCCTTGCATCTGGCCACCGGCAACATACTGGACGCAGGCGCCGGAAGCGGCTGCCACAGTCTTGCGCTTCAGGCGGCCGGCAAAGAGGTGCATGCCATCGACATCTCTCCCCTGTCGGTCGAGGTCATGAAGCAGAGGGGGGTACGACACGTCACACAGACCAACCTGTTCAGCGAGCAGTTCTGCGGAGCATACGACACCATTCTGATGCTGATGAACGGATCGGGTATCATAGGGAAGTTGGAGAACATGCCCCTCTTCTTCCGCAAGCTGAAGCAGTTGCTTGCTCCAGGCGGCTGCGTCTATATGGACTCGAGCGACCTGAGATACCTGTTCGAAGAAGAGGACGGAAGCATCGTTATCGACCTTGCCGACAACTATTACGGCGAAGTGGACTTTCGGATGCAGTACAAGCATGTAAGGGGAGACGTCTTCGACTGGCTGTACATCGACTTCCAGACCCTTGCCTACTATGCCTCGGAAAACGGATTCAAGGCCGAACTGATTGAAGAGGGAAAGCACTACGAATACCTGGCCCGCCTCATCCAGGCCTGACTTATACAGGGCAGAGGCGGGTTCACTCGGCCAACATCTCATCAATTTTACGCACCAGAGCCGCAAACTCATCCGGATTGTACAGGCGGGTCAGCATCACGATGCGGCCTGTCCGGTCGATGAGGACATTGCGGGTGATGCCCGACTGACGCAATGCGTATTGGGCAAAAATGTCCGCACCGGGGTCCAATCCCAACGGATAGGTCACACCCGTAGATCGGGCAAAGGCCTGTACCTTTTCCAGCGGTTCGTCGCGGTCGATACCGAACAGGGCGAAGCCGTCGTCCGCCCGATGCTTCTGCCAGATGTCTTTCTCGATGAAAGGCATCTCCTTGCGGCAAACGCCACACCAGCTGGCCGTGAACTGCAGCATGACTACCTTGCCGCGAAGTTCGGACAGGGTCACTGTCCGTCCGTCGGTCAGCTTCATGGTGAAATCCGGAGCCATATCTCCTACCCTGACTATGTAGCCGGTGCTGTCGGCCACAACCTTCTCCTGTGCCAGCACTGCGCTGCACACAAACAACAACGATGCGATGAGGATATTTACTTTTGCTTTCATACCTGCAAATATAAGGAATAGAATGTATCTGGCAAAGGAAACAGGCTACATACTGCCGAGAGGCGGCGGTTCGGTGTCCGACTGCCCCGCCGCATTCCTGCACCACCCAAGGGCACAGGCATAAAAAAACAGAAGCAAACTGTTACGTTTGCTTCTGTCGTGAGGTACCTGGCAGATTCGAACTGCCGTACACGGTTTTGCAGACCGCTGACTAAGCCACTCATCCAAGGTACCGTTCTTTCACCTCGAAACGTGCTTGTTTCTCGATTGCGGTTGCAAAGGTAATGCATTTTTTGTAATTACCAACTATCCGCAACATTTTTTCTTCGATATTTTTTTGTCTTTACCACAGGCTGCACGCTTCTCTTCGTATAACCTCTTTATGTCACAGCCCGTTACACAGTTTGCACAAGGATTGTTTTTCTCAGTCTGGTGCCGAAAAAACTGTCGGACCCGCCTCCCTATCCAGTACAGGCAGACGATGAGGAGAAGCGCTACGATCCATTCCTGCCAACCACTCATACGAACAGCCCTCCCACCTGATGAACAATGAAAGCGACTATCCAGGCCAGCACCGTGGTGTATGCCGCGGCAAACAAGCTCCACTTCCAGCTGCCCGATTCACTCCTGATGGCCGCCAGTGTGGCTATACAGGGGAAATAAATCAGTATGAACACCATGTAGCAGAAGGCCACCAGCGGCGTGATTGGTATGCGCTCGCCCAGATTGGCGGTATCGGCGTCGGCATCATCGGCATAGAGGATGCCCAGCGTGCTTACCACCAGCTCCTTGGCTCCTACTCCGGAGAGGATGCCGACTCCCAGCTTCCAGTCGAAGCCCAACGGCTCGATGACGGGTTCGATGGCTTTCCCGATCTTGCCGATATAGGAGTTTTCCTGCTGCTCGGCCACGGTGTTGTAGGAATCGTGGTTGGGATAGTAGCCCAATGCCCAGATCACAATCGAGGCCACCATGATGATGCCACCCATCTTGCGCAGATACTGGGCACCTTTCTCCCACGTATGACGGAAGATGGACTTCGAGGTAGGAAGCCGATAGGGCGGCAGTTCCATGACGAACGGCGTATCGTCGCCCTTGACCAGGAAGCGGCTGAAGATGCGTGCCATCAGCACGGCCAGCAGGATGCCTATGGCATAAATGGCGAGCATGACCAAACTGGCGTTCCCCGGGAAGAAGGTTCCTACCAGAACCAGATAGATGGGCAGGCGGGCGCTGCACGACATCAGCGGGGTGATGAGCATGGTTATCAGACGGCTCTTCCGGTTCTCGATGGTGCGCGAAGCCATGATGGCGGGTACGTTGCATCCGAATCCCATGATGAGGGGAATGAACGACTTGCCATGCAGGCCCATCTTGTGCATGATTTTGTCCATGATGAACGCCGCACGGGCCATGTAGCCCGAGTCTTCCATCATCGAGATGAAGAAATACAGTATCAGGATATTGGGCAGGAAGACGATGACGCCTCCCACACCGCCGATGATACCGTCGATGAGCATGTCCTTCAGAGGGCCTTCGGGCATATTGTTGCGTATCAGTTCGCCCAATGCGCCGACCAGCCATTCGATGCCTTGCATCGGATAGTCGCCCAGCACGAATGTCCCCTGAAACATGATGTACAGGAAAAGGAAGAAGATGGGATATCCCCAGATGCGATGGGTGACAATGGAGTCGATCACCCGGGTGGCCCGTTCCTTGTCCATGTGGTTGTCCACATAGGTTTCTTTCAGGGCGCCCGAGATGAAGCCGTACTTGGCGTCGGTGATGGCTTGTTCGCTATCCTCGTTGATGGAGTTTCGCAAGCGCTGTTCTTCCTTGTCACGCACAGCCAATATATCCTGTCCGTTGGGCAGGCCGGCCACCATCTTTTCCAGGTCCTTGTCGTTCTCCAACAGCTTGATGGCCAGGAAACGGGTGGAATACTTGTGACGGATGTTTTCGTTGACGCTGATGACGCGCTTCACCTCGTCGATGCTGCGCTCCAGTTCGGGGCCGTGGTTGATGTGGATGTGGCGGTAGAATCCGTTGGGATGTTCGTGCTCTTCCTTGTGGCTGCCATAGTCATGGTCGGGCACGTATTCCTTGTGCCAGTTGCGCAGGTCGTTCAGGATGTCGGCACGTATCTTGCCGTCCTTGTCCAGAAAGTCTCCTCCCTCGTACATGCCGATGATGACATGGAACAGGGTATCGATGCCCTTGCCCGTCCGGCAGACGGTAGGCACCATCGGCACGCCTATCAGTTCGCTCAGCTTCAGGTAGTCGAGGGTATTGCCGCTGGCCTGCAGCTCGTCGAACATGTTGAGCGCGATGACCATGCGCACGTTCATGTCTATCAGTTGGGTGGTGAGGTACAGGTTGCGCTCCAGGTTGGAAGCATCGACCACGTTGATGATGATGTCGGGGGTCTGGTCGATAATGTGCCGGCGCACGTATATCTCTTCGGGTGAGTATGCCGAGAGGGAATAGGTTCCCGGCAGGTCAACGATGCGGAAATGGTATCCCTGGAAGTCGAAATATCCTTCCTTGGCATCGACGGTGACGCCGCTATAGTTGCCCACATGCTCGTGCGAACCGGAAGCGATGTTGAACAAAGAGGTCTTGCCGCAGTTGGGATTCCCGACCAGTGCCACGTTGATGGTACGTCGCTTGCCCAATGCAATGCGTTTCATTTCTTCATCACTCAGGTGGATGTCCTCGCTCAGGCCCTTATGATAGTCCAGCTGCACGGCCTGCTCTTTGGCCTCCTGTTCGCTGACTACTTCTATCATTTCGGCTTCCTGCCGGCGCAGCGAGATTTCATACCCCATCACCTTATACTTGATAGGGTCCTTCAGCGGAGCATTCAGGACGACTTCCACGGTCTTGCCCTTGATGAAGCCCATTTCCACAATCCGCTTGCGGAAACCACCGTGCCCCATCACCTTGACGATCACACCTTTCTCGCCGGTTTTCAGTTCGGATAAACGCATAATATTCTATTTTAGTCTTGACTGTTCGGTATATTTCGACCACAAAGATACTCCATTCGCCCGTAGCATACAAACAATTTAGAATGTTTTTAAATAACCGCGGCGTTACGTGCATGCTTTACGGCCCCGTCGGTCCCTCCATCCAATCATAGATGTTTACACTGCGAGGATACACAGTCACCCTTCTATACCGAGGGTACCAAAGGATACGACTGAGGGTACCTAAGTATAGGACTGAGGGTGCCTAAGTATAGGACTGTGACCCCCTCGGAAAAAACGGATGGGCAGCAAGACATACATCGCTGAATATCAGCATTTTATGATTTTCCGCACAAATAGTAATAAATATAGACCCGCACAACGATACGACAACCGGAATTCTGTCGTATATTTGCCCCATGATAACAGAAAAAGTAAGGCTATACATCGAGAACGAGCATCTCTTCACTCCGCAGGACAAGATACTCGTTGCCCTGAGCGGAGGCGCCGATTCCGTAGCCCTGTTGCGCTTGCTGCTGCACACAGGCTACCGCTGCGAGGCAGCCCACTGCAATTTCCACCTGCGTGGCGACGAATCGGACCGCGACGAAACCTTTGTCCGCCAACTATGCTGCCGCCTGCAAGTGCCCCTGCACGTGACCCACTTCCACACCACACAGGTGGCCGCCCAACGGCACATCTCCATCGAAATGGCTGCCCGCGAACTCCGCTACGAGTGGTTTGAGTCAACGCGCCTTGACTGCGGAGCCGCCGTCATCGCCGTGGCCCATCACAGCGACGACAGTGTGGAGACCTTCCTGTTGAACCTGATACGGGGAACCGGCATCAACGGCCTGCGCGGCATACGTGCCCGAAACGGACGCATCGTACGCCCCTTGCTCTGCCTGTCGCGTCGCGACATCACCGGCTACCTGCAAAGCATCGGGCAGGACTACGTCACCGACAGCACCAACCTGCACGACGAGTACACCCGCAACAAGATCCGGCTGAACATCGTGCCCCTGCTGCAGCAAATAAACCCTTCGGTCAAAGACAGCATCCTGCAGACCGCCCGCCACTTGGACGATGCTTACCATATATATATAAAAGGTATAGAAGAAGGACGAAAACGCGTGTGCAGGGACAACCGTATCAGCATCCCCCTGCTGCTGCAGGAGCCCTCGCCCGCCACCCTGCTATTCGAACTGGTAGCCCCGCTGGGCTTCAACCACGCGCAAATCGACGACCTGCTCGCCTCCCTCTCCGCCCAGTCGGGCAAGACGTTCCTCTCTTCGCAATGGAAGATTGTGAAAGACCGCAACTGCCTGCTGATCGAAAACCGGGAAGAAACACCCGTGCAGCCCCTGCTGCAAACCGAAGTGCTGGACTACACGCCCGGCACCGACATTCCCCGAAGCAAAGACACCGCCTGTCTTGACGCCGACAAAATCAAGCAACCCCTGTCGCTACGGCTGTGGAAACAGGGAGACACATTCGTCCCCTTCGGCATGAAAGGTAAAAAGAAAATCAGCGATTACCTGACCGACCGCAAGTTCTCACTCCCCCGGAAACAACGCCAATGGGTGCTGTGTTGCGGCGACGACATTGTCTGGTTGGTGGGCGAACGGTCAGACAACCGCTATCGGATAGACGAGCATACCCGGAAAATGCTCGTCATCAAAGTCGTCACAGGATAATCCGGTCTTCCTTCTCGCGCTTGAAGCAATCGGACAGCAAGGCAGAGAACGGAGTGTCGTACGAACGTGCCTTCTGCGGACAACCCTTCACGCAGGCACAGCAACGGATACACTTGTCGGCCAGTGTATGACACTCGTCCCCCTTCACGATGGCCCGGGTCGGGCAATGTGCCGCCCAGTAGCCACAATGGATGCAAAGTCCGGCATCGACCTCGGGCGTACGCGGCACGACCACTCCACTCTTGCGCAACTTCAGGAACTTGCGTAAGAAGCGCAGCAAAGGGAAAAACGGTTGGCGCGGACGGAGGATCTTCGCCACATCCACCGGATACAAATGCTCCATATCGGCTGCCGAGACAATCTTGGTCTGCAGCTTTTTGCCGAACAGTTCGGCATACTCCACGTCGGCAGCATCGGGGCGGCCGGCCGCAATGGGATATTGTGCAGTGCTATACGAATGCTCGCCGACAAACGTGCCACCGGCAATCACCTTGAACCCGCGTGCCGAAACAAAAGCATCAAGCTCGCTCAACGCCTTCTCGTATGCACGGTTTCCATACACCACCACAACCACAGCCGGCGCACCGTCCTCCGTACAAATATCCTGCATACGCTCCAAAGCCAAAGGAGCCACATGCCCGCCATAGACTGGGACGGCAAAGACGGCAAGAGCCGTACGGGGCACCTTCAATGCCCTGCCTGCACCCAACGTCACGTCGCACACTTCGACCTCACCGATACCCGTTCCCTTCACAATCGCCTCAGCCACCCGTCTCGACGTGCCGGTAGGCGAAAAAGTTATCTGATAAACAGCATTTATATCCATCTGCAAAATATTTTATGATTGATAATAACAGAACAAAGGTATGGTTTTAAAATTAAAAAAACGCAATCCGATAGCAAAACCAAAAAATATTATTATCTTTGTCGCGTCGAAACAAGCTGAAGTATCCAGCTGCGGAAGGAAATGTCAGCCTGATTTCCCGTTCAACAAAATACATCCCTATTAAATCATAACCCATAAGGTAAGCTCACCGCGATGGCCACAACAGTTCAGGCATCAAGGAAACTGTACCTTTCATAACAAGAATTTTAACCAATCACACATATACTATATGTATAACATCATTCAATTAAACGACAAGAGTTTGTCGGAACTGCAAGCTATTGCCCAAGAATTAGGTATAAAGAAGGCCGAATCGCTTAAAAAAGAAGATCTGGTCTATAAGATACTCGACGAGCAAGCCATTGCCGGGGCTACCAAGAAAGTTGCAGCAGACAAACTGAAAGAAGAGCGCAAAGGAGATAAGCAGAAACGTACCCGCGCCAACAAGAAAGACAACAGTGACAAAGCACCTGCTACCGGAAAAAGCGCAGAGCCAACAAACAAAGAAACCAAAAAAGCAACCAATAACACACCCAAACAGGCAGCAGAGGCTACACAAGCCGCAGCAGCTGCCCCAACCCAAACAACCGAAAGCATCGCTGCCGAAGCGGCAACCACCAACGATGCGGCCGAAACAACCCCTGCAACCAAACGTCGCGGTCGGCCTCGCAAGACCAAAGCAGAAGATGCCAAAGACAACAACGCAGCAAGCGCATCGGTCACCGAGCCGGAACTGAAGTTCGAAGCACAGGCTCCCGAAGCAGAAACAGCCCCGGAAAAGAATACCGTACCCGATGAAAATCCCATCATAGCCGAAGCAAATGATGACTTCATCCCCATCGAGGATCTGCCGACCGATAAATTCGAGCTCCCCTCTGAACTGATTGGAAAGTTCGAAGCCACCAAGGCCATTCCCCCTGTACCGGCACCCGAACAAAACCCTGCGCCGCAGCCACAGCAACAACGCCCGCGCATCCGTCAGCGCGACAACAACGCAGCCTTCAACAATCGGAACAACAACAATAACAATAACAACAACCAGCGTCAGGCACAGCAACGTCAGGCACAACAGCAAAATGCCAATGACAACATGCCCGCACAAGAGCGCAAACAGCAGCCCGAACGCGAGAAAGCCTACGAATTCGACGACATCCTGACCGGAACAGGCGTACTGGAAATCATGCCTGACGGCTATGGCTTCCTCCGCTCATCCGACTACAATTACCTGTCCTCTCCCGACGACATCTACGTATCGCAGTCGCAAATCAAGCTGTTCGGCCTGAAGACAGGCGACGTGGTTGACGGAGTCATCCGTCCGCCCAAGGAAGGCGAAAAATATTTCCCGCTGGTCAAAGTCTCCAAAATCAACGGACGCGACCCGGCATTCATCCGCGACCGCGTGCCCTTCGAGCACCTTACCCCCCTCTTCCCCAACGAGAAGTTCAAACTTTGCAAAGGCGGTTACTCCGACTCGCTGTCGGCCCGTGTAGTTGACCTCTTCGCCCCCATCGGAAAAGGACAGCGTGCCCTCATCGTGGCACAACCCAAGACCGGTAAGACCATCCTGATGAAGGACATCGCCAACGCCATTGCCGCCAACCACCCGGAAGTCTATATGATTATGCTGCTCATCGACGAGCGCCCCGAAGAGGTTACCGACATGGCCCGTACCGTCAATGCCGAAGTCATCGCCTCTACCTTCGACGAACCCGCCGAACGCCACGTCAAGATTGCCGGCATCGTACTGGAAAAAGCCAAACGACTGGTAGAATGCGGACACGACGTAGTCATCTTCCTCGACTCCATCACCCGTCTGGCCCGTGCCTACAACACCGTATCGCCCGCATCCGGCAAGGTGCTTTCGGGAGGTGTCGATGCCAATGCCTTGCACAAGCCCAAACGCTTCTTCGGTGCGGCACGTAACATCGAAGGCGGAGGTTCGCTTACCATACTGGCTACAGCCCTGATTGATACCGGCTCCAAGATGGACGAAGTAATCTTCGAAGAGTTCAAGGGAACAGGTAATATGGAATTGCAACTCGACCGCAACCTGTCCAACAAGCGCATCTTCCCGGCAGTCAACATCGTTGCATCGAGTACACGCCGCGACGACCTGCTGCAGGATAAGCAGACGCTTGACCGCATGTGGATACTGCGCAAGTACCTGGCCGACATGACTCCGATAGAAGCCATGGACTTCGTAAAAGACCGCTTGGAGAAAACCAAAGATAACGACGAGTTCCTGATGAGCATGAACAGCTGATAGCCTCACCGGCAATCGTCGAAAGAAAAACGAATACGTATAATCTGAAATAGCACTGATATATGTTCGATAATTTAAGCGAAAGACTCGAAAGATCATTCAAAATCCTGAAAGGTGAAGGGAAAATCACCGAAATCAACGTGGCCGAAACGTTGAAAGACGTCCGTAAAGCCCTGCTCGATGCCGACGTCAACTATAAAGTTGCCAAGAACTTCACCGATACGGTCAAAGAAAAAGCATTGGGACAAAACGTACTGACAGCCGTCAAGCCCAGCCAGCTGATGGTGAAAATCGTTCACGACGAACTGACCCGTCTGATGGGTGGCGAAACATCCGAAATCAACCTCGACGGGAAGCCTGCCGTCATTCTGATGTCAGGTCTGCAAGGTTCCGGTAAAACCACCTTTTCGGGCAAGCTGGCACGCATGCTGAAAAGCAAGAAGAACCGCAAGCCCCTCCTGGTAGCCTGCGACGTTTACCGCCCCGCCGCCATCGAGCAGCTGCGTGTGCTGGCCGAACAGATCGGAGTACCCATGTACTCGGAACCCGACAGCAAAGATCCCGTAGCCATTGCGCAACATGCCATTCAAGAGGCCAAAGCCAAAGGATACGACCTCGTCATCGTCGATACAGCCGGTCGTCTGGCCATCGACGAAGACATGATGAACGAGATTGCCGCCATCAAAGAAGCCATCAACCCCAACGAGATCCTGTTTGTGGTCGATGCCATGACCGGACAGGATGCCGTGAATACAGCCAAGGAATTCAACGAACGACTCGACTTCAACGGCGTTGTCCTGACCAAGCTCGACGGTGATACCCGTGGTGGTGCCGCGCTCTCCATCCGCTCGGTAGTCAACAAGCCTATCAAATTCATCGGTACCGGCGAGAAACTCGAAGCCATCGACCAGTTCCACCCCGCCCGTAT
>CABROZ010000030.1 GCA_902472795.1 uncultured Bacteroides sp.
GAAAGCCGATAATGCCAGTCTGAACCGCATTGGCGAGCAACTGAACATCTGCCAGTCTATCCGTGACCGCATCGACCACGAAATCAACAACGATCCTCCGTTGCTGGTGAACAAGGGAGGGGTCATCAAACAGGGTGTAAATGCCGAACTCGACGAACTCCGCGAAATAGCCTACAGTGGCAAAGACTACCTGTTGCAGGTGCAGCAACGCGAGAGCGAGCTGACCGGCATCCCCAGTCTGAAAATCGGGTACAACAACGTTTTCGGCTATTACATCGAGGTGCGCAACGTGCACAAGGACAAGGTTCCGCAGGAGTGGATACGCAAGCAGACGCTGGTCAATGCCGAACGTTACATCACGCAGGAGCTGAAGGAATACGAGGAAAAAATACTGGGGGCAGAAGACAAGATACTGATTCTGGAAACGAAGATTTATACCGAACTGGTGCAGGCACTTACCGAGTTTATTCCTGCCATTCAGATCAATGCCAACCAGATAGCCCGTTTGGACTGTCTGCTTTCGTTTGCCAACGTGGCCCGCGAAAACAATTATATCCGCCCCGTCATTGCCGACGACGATGTGCTGGAGATTCATCAGGGAAGGCATCCGGTCATCGAGAAGCAGTTGCCCATCGGCGAGAAGTACATTGCCAACGACGTAATGCTGGACAGCAGTACGCAGCAGATTATCATCATTACGGGTCCGAACATGGCCGGTAAGTCGGCACTGTTGCGCCAGACGGCGCTGATCACGCTGATGGCACAGATAGGCAGTTTTGTTCCGGCCGAGAGTGCTCACATCGGATTGGTGGACAAAATCTTCACCCGTGTGGGAGCCAGCGACAACATTTCGGTAGGCGAATCGACGTTCATGGTCGAGATGAACGAGGCGGCCGATATTCTGAACAATCTTTCGGCGCGCAGTCTGGTATTGTTTGACGAGCTGGGGCGTGGTACTTCGACCTACGACGGTATTTCGATAGCCTGGGCCATCGTGGAGTACATCCACGAGCATCCCCGCGCCCGTGCCCGCACGCTGTTTGCCACGCACTACCACGAACTGAACGAGATGGAGAAGAGCTTCAAGCGGATCAAGAACTACAACGTGGCGGTGAAGGAAGTAGATAACAAGGTGATTTTCCTCCGTAAGCTGGAGCGTGGCGGAAGTGAACACTCCTTTGGTATCCATGTGGCCAAGATGGCCGGTATGCCGAAGAGCATTGTGAAGCGTGCCGACGAAATACTGAAGCAGCTGGAAGCCGAGAACCGACAGACAGGCTCGGTAACTGGGAAGAAGATTACCGAAGGCGCTTCTTCGGCAGGTGGCATGCAGCTCAGCTTCTTCCAGCTCGACGATCCGGTGTTGTGCCAGATACGCGACGAGATTCTGAACCTCGACGTCAATAACCTGACGCCGCTCGAAGCGCTGAACAAGCTGAATGACATCAAACGAATAGTGAAAGGGAAGTAATCAAGACTTCCCTTTCACTGTTATATAAGCCTTCTGTTTTTACTTTTAGACGTCTGTAGGGTGGATTTGGATGTAATTTGCTGCTTACCTCGATATTTTTCCTGCTAATTATTCTCTATTTACATATTTTAATTTATATTTGTCCGCATACGAACCCGATGTGACGGGATGCAGGCAATTTAGAGAAAGACATTTATATTTTGAAAGACAGATTCCATCAGTTTTTAAAGGCATTTATTCTTTTTTCTACAGCTTATTTTCTGCACGCTTTTTTCACACGAAGAAGTATCGGTTTCTGTATTGATATGTCTGTTAACAATAAACACAGATATTTTTAACCCTAAAAACTAAGTTATGAAGAGCATGAAAAAGCTTAAAGCCGCCGTGCGCGGCTTCTCTTGCCTGACCGTACTCTGTCTGTCGGCGGCATGTGTCAATCAAATTGCTGATGACGATATTACGCTAAGCAATATCCCGATCAGTTTTTCTGCAAAAGTAAGCAAGGCATCGGCCGTGACCCGTGTCGATAACAGCGGTTTCGTGGCGGGCGATCGTATCGGCTTGTTTGCCACCATGGGCGGAGCTTCCATCGATGGTTACCGTTACATCGACAACCTGCGGCTGGAACACGACGGAACTTCGACACTTATCCCCGAACGCGAAGTGTTTTACCCCGAAGGCGACGGAGCATTGGATTTTGTAGCCTATTATCCTTACAGTCAGGCGGGCGTAGAAGAGGGCTTGACGGTGATTCCGGTGTCTGTACTGACCGACCAGAGTACTGCGGAAAACCGTTCGGCTTCCGACTTCTTAGTGGCGACCAAGACAGGAGTAAAGAGCAGTAGTGAGGCGGTTTCGCTGACTTTCAAGCATCGCATGAGCAAGCTGAACATTGAACTGATTCCCGATGATGCCGCAGGTTTGGACGACATCTATCAGGACAATCCGAAAGTGATTGTAACCGGATTTTATACGAAGGCTCATTATGACCTGAAATCGGGAGAGGTGAGCAATCTGGATGGGATTTCGGATATTGTCGTGTCTGGCGAATGGGAAAAAGACGGCGACCGGCTGACCGGCAAGGATGTGATTGTGATTCCGCAGGAAGCAGACCCGGAAAACCAGTCGGTTGTCATCGAGTGGAAGGGCATTCTATATACCTGCCCTATTTCGGCGGTAACCCTTGAGGACAATACGCAACGGGCCATTCAGATTAAAATGGCGGAAGTGGAAAACCGCACGCTTGCCGGAATTGTAGGCGAAGTGGAAGAGTGGGGCGAAACGACCAAACAGGAAGAAACCGAAGGGTCGCTGCAAACAAGTGAAGTGCATATCGCTGCCCTGTCGTTCAGCACCTCCAATGTTTACCGGCTTTATAACAACGGAAGAACCGTAGGCGAGATTTGCAAGGAATACCTTGTTTCCGAGGCCGACGGAATTGCTTCGAAGGCCATTGTTGCCTATCCGGTGAAGAACGAAGTGACGGACTTCACGCAAGGCATTGTCCTGCAGCTGATAGGGCAGACCGATGAGGTGCATGGAGGCAAGGTAAGCTGGGATGCAGAGAGCAATACATTCACTTATACGGCCGGAACTTCGGCGCCCGTCGAGACGCTGTATTTGGACGAGAACCAGTCGATCGTTGTTGATGCCAAGCCGGAAACCTGTATGGAAGTCAACGTAGTTGGCTATCGGCTGCGTGATATGCGGGCCGGCAAACTGGATACCTATTCGGTGGTGAAGATAGGTACGCAATATTGGATGAGGCAGGACTTGTGTGCCGTCAGCTATAAGGACGGTACGCCCATTGAGCAGCAAACCAACCTGGAGGACAAGGTGACGGGTTACTTCCATCCAAGCAATTATAGCAGCATTTACTTCTACAATGGTGAAGCCCTGTTGGCCAACGACATTGCTCCGGACGGGTGGCGGATACCCTCGACCGACGACTGGACGAAACTGAAAAAATACCTGAACAACGAGGCCGGCTTGCTGAAAGCCGCTTCCAGCAAATGGGAACCGCTTGATCTGGGTGAAACGCTTGCTCCCCATTCGGGCCTGACCGGCTTCAATGCCTATCCGGTAGGTACCTGGATTAAGAGCAGTCATCAGTCTGTCAATAAGATGGTGGGCTACTGGACGATGGAAGCGGACGGCACGCTTCCCGAACAGACTGTTTTCCTGACGGGCAGCGACGAAGGCTTTGTGATGTCGCCCACTCTCTCCACCCGTGGCGACTATTATAAGGCGCTTTCCATCCGTTGCGTCAAAGAGTGATTGACGCTTCTCTAAAGGCTTGCTTGTAGGGCGTTTGTGGGACACTTGCAATACATTTGTGGGACACTTGCACGGCTCGCGAGCCGTGCAAGTGTCCCACAAAAGGCATACAAATACCCCGCTACAGACGTACAGAGAGCCGTCTGTGGCGGGGTAAATCATGGGTCGGATGCGTGCAGGCAGACGCCCTTGTCATTGCAGCTCGCTCGGTCGAAGCCCGAACGATTTGCAGCAAATTTCTTCAACCGGAATCTCCCAGATTTTGACGTTGCGCACGGCGGGGTCGGAATACCCGCACTTGTTCTGTGTGTAGTGCTCCATGAAGAGGTCGAGCACGCGGCGTTTCTCGTCCATGTCGTCGATGAAGCGCACCCGTCCACGGCACATCACGCTGCGGCTCTTCATGCTATAGCTGCAGGCTATCTGCTGGTGCATGTACACCAGTTCGTGGCCTTCGCAGAAGCTGATGCAGACGGCCGGATGCTGCTGCACCATGTCCAGTTTGCTTCCTTCGGGACCGGAGTGCAGGAAGATGGTGCCGTGTTCGCCCTTCGAAGCGTCGTAGGCGAAGTTCATAGGGATGACGTAGGGATTCCCGTTCAGGTCGATAAGCCCTACCGTGCAGTAAGGGCATTTGCGTATGATGCCTTCAATTTCTTTCGGGTCGGTGATACAGATTGTCTTCATAATCCTATGTTTTTGTGGCAAAGTTACGCGATTGTGTGTAAATAGCAAACATTTCATTAGGTCAATTTGCTGAAAATAGCATACATCTGTATTTCAAATTCCGCAGCGGGCGGCGGAGCCCGATTTTTCGGCGATTGCATCTAAGCGGCTATCGTCGGTCGGATCTATACATTATTAAATGAGAATTTCAGTTTAGTCTTTATTTTTGGCATAAATTGATTTTTTTTAGTTAAAAGCTTTTGTCCGTCTTTAAATAGTGCTTACGTTTGCAGGATGTGTAAAGAGAAAGCATACCTTAGCGCGCAGGTCTGCTTCTCTTTTTTGATAAAAAATAATTAATATTAAAGTTTTCATGAAAGTTAAAGACCTTATTTCACTGTTCAGCTTGCTGGCTGTGTTCCTCTTCGCTGCTTGTAGCGATGACGATGACAAGTGTTGCTCGTATGTGGACCTGAGCAAGCAAGTACTGACACTGACCGAAGGTGAAGCTACTACTTCCACCTTCACCTTCAGTGTGAAGGCATCCGATGCCACCATTCCTTATCTTTGTCTCTATGTGGACAAAAACGTCGTTGACAATGTAGCCAAGGGAGAGTTACCCAACTATCTGATGAACGAGCTCAAGAAGGAGGCCGAATCCAAAGGTACTCCGTTTGAGCAATACGTTGCTTCGCTGACCTATACCGGCGACCAGAGTAATCTGAAGATCGAAAACCTGTTGCCCGGCCGCATCTACGAGCTGGTAGTGTTTGCTGTAGATGGTACCCGCACGGCCGACAAGGCGGAGTATTTGTTTTTCCAGACGATGAAGACCGAACACATTGATTGTACTTTCGATGTGGTAGTTGTACCAGAAATGCTGGATGCACAGTCAGCTGTATTCGACATCAAGCCGTCCGACAAGAACGTTAAATGGTACTTCTCGGGCATCTCGAAGTCCAGCTACGACAGCGCCATCGGTAGCGGCAATTACGACGACGAAAGCATCGTCATCACGCTGTTGGAACAAGAACTGCAATCCATTTTTGTTCAGCTGGTTCCCGAAGGCGGACAGTTGACCGATGATATTGTAGAGCAGGCACTCGGCATGGTATTGCATACGGGTGATGTAGCCCTGAAGTTCACAGGATTGAATGCCAATACCGAGTACAAGTGGATGGCAGCAGCCTTCAATATTGTTTCTACCGATGATGGCAACGAAGTAGTGCTTTGTTCCGACGTAAGCAAGGGAGACTTTGCAACACCTCAGAAAGACCTGTCTAAAATGACCTTTGACGTTACGGTTGACAACATTACAGCCGTTTCGGCTCATGTGAAAGTCGTTCCTTCCTACATCGACGAGAAATATGTATTCTTCTCGGATGCCTTTACCGACGAGAACATCAACATGACCGATGACGAACTTATGAACGACTATGTTGAGAAGAACCAGTCGAACCTGAATATGCCTTGGGGAACTTACAAGGGCGTGCAGGATGTTCCTCACCTTTCGTGCATTCCCAATAGCAAGAACTATGTATTGGTCTTCGGCTACGACCGTGGCATTACGACCAAGCCCGTAGTGAAACGCTTTGAGACTCCCGAAGGAGGCAATGCTGCAGAAACAACCTTCAGCTACAAGGATATTGTGGCTACCCCTTATCGGGTTGAACTGACCATTGAACCGTCCGACCTGACAGTGCCTTACATAAGCGTTCTGGTACCGGATGACCAGTTTGACAAGGAAACATACATTGACATGGTCGAAATGGATGTCATCAACCAATACAATATGAACGTGATGTGGAATCCGGGTATGACAATGACTTCGTTCCTCTATAGCAACACCAGCTATTGTCCGGGAGTGAAGAGTGCAGGTGTATATCAGGACCTTAAGGAAGGCACATCATATACCGTATGTTCGTTTGCTCTGTCGCCCGACGGTAAGGTAGCAGCCGCTCACGAACAAAAATCCATTGTCACTGTTCCCGGACTCTCCAATGCTACGGTATCGGGCGAAATCTTAGGTTACTTCGACGGTGACGAAGAAAACGGACTGGTATTCGGTTTGCCTGACAAGACAGCCGGACGTGTCATTCTGGCTATGAAATATACGAAGTCGGCAGAGGCCAAAGATGCCTGGTTCAGCGTTATCTACGATGCAGAAGAAATAGATGAGATGGATCCTGTTGCTTTGCCGGACATCGACATCATCCAGTACTATGCAACTCCTTGGACCGAGCTGACCGACAGTTATCGTTTCATCATGTGCGATTGGAATACGTTGTATTACAGCTTTGCTTATGCTAAAGACGAAAATCAGGTAGAAGGCAAGGTAGCACGTATGGAAATACCTGTAATGACGAAAGAAGGCGCCGGTACTATCGACGAACTGAAAGAATTGGTGAAAGCCGGCGAGGCAGAGAATACCCGTTCGTTGTTCCGTGCCATCATGCCTCAGAAGAAGCAAGAAGAGGCAAAAGCTCAGAAGCCTGTCGTACAAGTGCCCTATCGCTATGGAGTGATAAACAAGGCTGTCAGCAAGACGGATGCCTCAGACTTCCGTCCGACGGCATTCCCGGTTGACGGTTATTTGCCGGTTGTACGTTCGGTGAAAAAATAAAGAATCCGTGTCCATTGCCCTTCTTGAACATGCTGGAGGGCAATGGCATTGGTAAAACGTGAAGCATATATAGATATTAAAACTTGGCGGTTTTACGCTTCTGCCATTCCTTCAACCATTGGAAAACAGGCGTGTAAGGCTGTCTAAATAGAACGATATGAAACTGAAATTATTATATCTGTTGCCATTCTTCTGTCTGTTGTTGGCAGGATGTAGCGACGACGATGCGCTGATGACCGTATCGCAAAACGAGTTCAAGGAGATTTCCTACGAAGGTGGAGTCTTCAATATTGAAATGAATACGAATGTAGAATGGACAGCCGTCAGCCAGGCCGACTGGTGCCGTGTATCGAAGTCGGAAGGCGTGGGCAGCCGTACATTGTCGGTAGAGGTAGAAGCCAACCTGGGAGCTGCACGTACGGCGCAAGTGGTAATCGAAGCTCAGGGCGAACAGCATACCATCACCTTCAGCCAGCAGGCTATTCCTGACGGACAGGAACTGAAATACAAACTTCCCATCGTATTCCATATCATCTATGCCGATGAGAATGACCCTAAACAGAATATCCCCGCCGATGAAATTTATGCCATGCTGGACGAGGTAAACAAGATGTACCAGAATGCAGGGGCGGAAACAACAGTCGATCTGAATATGGAATTTGTTCCTGCCGAGTTTGACCCTCAGGGCAACCGTCTGGAAGAACCGGGTATCGACCGTGTAAAATGGCTGACTGCCGACTTGGATCCGACCGATGTAATGGAAGACAATACACGCAAGTATGTACACTTCTTGTGGGAACCCAACGACTACGTGAACATCCTTGTATATCGTTTTTCGTCTTCAGCCTCTAACATTTTGGGTATATCCACCTTCCCTTATACTACGAAGTCGCATCCTCTTGAGGGAACGGATGTTCTTGAAGATATGAATATTACGTTGGCTAATCTGAATTACGTACGTGGCGTGTCCATCAACAATTCTTATATGGGCAATGTGGAAGATGCATTTACTCCGTTTGCTCCCGAAAGTTATAAGGAACTCATCACCAAGCAAGTTTCAGGAAGCATCACGTTGGCACACGAGCTGGGTCATTACTTCGGCTTACGTCATACTTTCTCGGAAGCACAGATTGGCTGTCTGGATACGGACTTCTGCGAAGACACCAAGAGCTATGACAAGAGCAGTTATGACATGTTTGTGAACCAGACTTATCAGTTGATGAACTATAGTGCCGATTATGCCGGCAAGTTCGATTGGGAAAGTTTGTTCAAGCGTACCACTTGTCAGGACGAGGAATTTACTTCGCACAACATCATGGACTACGCTTACAGCTATCTGGACGAGTTCACTGCCGACCAGCGTCTGCGTGTCCGTCACGTGCTCGACTACAGCCCGATGATACCGGGTCCGAAGCAGACACGTGCTTATCTGAGTACGAAGTCGGTGTCCGACGGTCCGATGGATCTGCCTTTCTCTGTATCCGATTGCGGTCCGCGCGGTCTGATTGTGAGCGGCAAGTAATGAGGCACTCTTGCCTGTAAAGGCTGAAAGATAAAGCAGCCGTTTCCCGTAGAGAAACATGAGTTTCGTCAGGGGGAAACGGCTGCTTTCGTTATAGATCTGCTGAAGTGTGGGGGGGGGGCGAAGCAGGCCTTGTTGTCTCTGCTCCTATTCCTCCAAAGCAAAGTCTAATTGTTTTTTCTCCAGGTTGGCTCGTGCTACCCGTACGGTGATGGGGTCGCCTAAGCTGTATGTACGCTTTTTGCGGCGTCCGCGCAGGCAGTAGTTCTTTTCGTCAAACTCGTAATAGTCGTCGTCCAGGTCGCGGATGGGGATCATTCCTTCGCATTTGTTTTCGTTCAGTTCGACGTAAAGCCCCCATTCGGTGACGCCTGATATCACGCCGTCATATACCTGACCCAGTCGTTCGGTCATAAATTCCACTTGCTTGTATTTGATGCTTGCTCGTTCGGCATTGGCAGCCAGTTGTTCCATGGCACTGGAGTGCTCGCACAAGGCTTCGTATTTCTTTTCGCTGACGCTGCGTCCGTGTTCGTCCAAATATTTGGTAAGCAGGCGGTGAACCATCATGTCGGGATAGCGACGGATGGGCGAGGTGAAGTGCGTGTAATAGTCGAATGCCAGTCCGTAGTGGCCGATGTTGTGCACCGAATAGCGTGCTTTCTGCATGGCTCGTATCGAGACGGTTTCTATCAGGTTTTCTTCTTTCTTCCCCTGAATGTCGTCCAGCAGGTGATTAATGGATTTCGACACATCGGCTTTTGTGCCCGAAGTGCGCAGCTTGTAGCCGAATCGGGCGATGAATTGCGCCAGATTGTCCAACTTCTCCGGGTCGGGCAGGTCGTGGATACGGTAGGGGAATACTTTGGCTTTCTTGCCTTTGGGTACACGCCCGATGCGTTCGGCTACTGTCCGGTTGGCCAGCAGCATGAATTCTTCGACCAGCTTGTTGGCGTCTTTCGAGACTTTGAAATATACGCTGATCGGCTTGCCTTTTTCGTCGATTTCGAATTTCACTTCGTAGCGGTCGAAGTTGATGGCGCCGGCGGCAAAGCGTTTCTCGCGCAACAGTTTGGCCAGTCGGTCTAATTCCAGGATTTCTTCTTTGTAGTCGCCTTCGCCCGTTTCGATGGTTTGCTGGGCTTCTTCGTAGGTGAAGCGGCGGTTGCTCTTGATGATGGTGTGCACGATGCGCGAGTCGATGACTTCGGCTTTTTCGTTCATCTGGAAGATGACGGAGTAGGCCAGCTTTTCTTCGTCGGGACGCAGGGAGCAGATGTAGTTGCACAGTCGTTCGGGAAGCATCGGTATGGTGCGGTCCACCAGATAGACGGAAGTGGCGCGTTTCTCGGCTTCCTTGTCGATGATGCTGCCTTCCTTGACGTAGTGTGTCACGTCGGCAATGTGTACGCCTACTTCCCACAGGCCGTCTTTCAGCTTGCGGATGGAGAGGGCGTCGTCGAAGTCTTTGGCATCTTTGGGGTCGATGGTGAAGGTTGTCACTTGGCGGAAGTCTTCGCGTCGGGCTATCTCCTCGGCAGGTATTTCGTCGGGGATGCGGTCGGCGGCTTTCTCTACGGCTGCCGGATAGGTGTAGGGCAGGCCGTATTCGGCCAGGATGGCGTGCATCTCGGTGTTGTTTTCGCCGGCTCGTCCCAGTATGTCGATGACTTGTCCGATGGGATTCTTTGCCTTGTCGGGCCATTCGATGACTTTCACGATGGCCTTATCGCCGCTTTTGCCGCCTTTCAGCTTGTCTTTCGGTATGAAGATGTCGTTGGCTAAGGTGCGGTTTTCGGTGACTAGGAAGGCGTACGATTTGGCTACTTCGAGGGTGCCTATAAAGGTGTCGTTGGCCCGTTCAAGGATTTCAATCACTTCTCCTTCGGCTTCACGTCCGCGTCGTTTGGCGTAGAAGGCTATTTTTACCCTGTCGTTGTTCATGGCGTGTGCCGAGTTGCGTTCGGCAATGAAGATGGGGTCTCCTCCGTCGTCGGGGATGAAGGAGTTCTTTCCGTTGCTTTTGCGCTGGAAGGTTCCTGTCATCTCTACTCCATGGACGTTGAGTTTGAATTTGTTTTTATCCGTTTCGTTGATGTAGTCATCATCCTTCAGCTCGTGCAATACGTCTATGCACAGCATTTTCAGCGGATGTGTGGTTAGGTGGAGCTGTTCGAAGATGTATTTCAGTGGCAAAACTTCGCCCTGTTTCTGGTGGAAGAAGTCGAGTAGGGCTTTTACCAGTTCTTTTTTGGTCATTCGTTTGCCGGCTTTCTTCTCTTTCTTTTCTTTTTTCTTTCCCATAATGTCGATCGTTTATTTAGGTAGGAGGAGACGAACCTGTTGTTAGGCTTCTACAAAGATAACAAACATTTGGATTCGGTAGTTCAGAAGAGGTCTAAATTCTTGCTGATGTGCAGATTTTAGGGATACAGAAAGTCGCTCGTAACAGAATTGTAGTATCTTTGCTCTCCCTTTTTAATGAATTTCGTTATGAGTTCACAACCATTGAATCAGAAAGAGAAAAGTGAAGAGGCTGCCCGTGAGGCAGGCATCTATCGGGTTACGCTGGTAGGCAGCGTAGTCAATCTGTTATTGCTTGTATTTAAGTTTGTGGCAGGTATCTACGGGCATAGTGCGGCTATGCTGGCCGATGCCGTTCACTCGTTGTCCGACTTTGTGACGGACATCATTGTGATTGTCTTTGTACGCATTTCGTCGAAGCCCGAAGACGAGGGGCACGACTACGGTCATGGCAAGTACGAGACGCTGGCTACTGCCATTATCGGTTTGATTTTGTTGTTTGTCGGTTTCGGCATTCTGTGGAATGGCGCCACTTCCATCTGGGAGTTCTGGCGGGGAGGCGAACTGAAGGAACCGGGTATGCTGGCCTTGTGGGCGGCATTAGTTTCCATTGTTTTCAAAGAGCTGCTCTATCAGTACACCGTTTTCAAGGGTCGTAAGCTGAATTCGCAGGCCGTAGTGGCCAATGCCTGGCACCATCGCAGTGATGCACTTTCGTCCATCGGTACGGCTATCGGCATTGGTGGAGCCATTCTGTTGGGCGAGCGTTGGCTGATTCTCGACCCCTTGGCAGCCGTGGTAGTCAGCTTTTTCATCATGAAGGTAGCCATTCAGTTGCTGGTGCCTTGTATCGAAGAACTGCTGGAAAAGTCGTTGCCTGCCGAGGTGGAGGACAAAATCAAGCAGGAAATCCTTTCGTTTCCGGGCGTTACTTCACCGCATCATTTGCGTACACGCCGGATTGGCAGCAGTTATGCCATCGAGGTGCACATCCGCATGGATGGAAACATTTCGTTGGAAGAGGCGCATCATACCGCTACGGCAATCGAAAACCGCCTGAAGAGTGAATTTGGAAACCGTACCTACATCAATATTCACATGGAACCCCAGCCTCACTCTCAGGTCCTTTCTCAAGACAAGGGGAAGAGTGGAGAGAAAGAATCATAATGCAAGGCGATTGGCAAAGAAAGAATATGAGTACCCATGATATGACAGAGAAAAAGAATCCCGCATCTTCCTCCCTCTCTCAGGGAGAGGGGAAGGGGATGAGGCTCTTGGTTACCGGTGCCAGTGGCTTTATCGGAAGTTTTTTAGTAGAAGAAGCGTTGCGTCGGGGATTCGACACCTGGGCCGGAATCCGGGCATCGAGTAGCCGGAAATACCTGCAACAGCCTGAACTGCACTTTCTGGAACTGGACTTTGCACATGCCGACCGCCTGTCCAGTCAGCTTAAGGCTCATCGTGAAGTTCATGGATCGTTCGATTACATCATTCATTGTGCCGGAGCTACCAAATGCATCAATCAGGCCGATTTCGACCGTGTGAACTACGAACAGACTCGTGCGTTTGCCGATACGCTGCTTCGTCTCGATATGGTGCCGCAGCAGTTTGCTTTCATCAGTACGCTAAGTGTCTTCGGCCCTATCCACGAAGATACGTACGAGCCTATCCGCGAGGCGGATACTCCCCAACCCAATACCGCATACGGACGCAGCAAGTTGAAGGCTGAACAATATCTGATGGGACTGGAAGACTTTCCTTATGTGTTCTACCGTCCTACAGGGGTTTACGGACCTCGCGAGCGCGATTATTTCCTGATGGCTGAGTCTATCAAGCGGCATACCGACTTCTCGGTAGGGTATCGTCGGCAGGACTTGACTTTCGTCTATGTGAAGGATGTCGTGCAGGCTGTCTTTCTGGGCATCGAGCGTCAGGTGTCACGACGTGCCTATTTCCTGTCCGACGGGCAGGTGTATGCCAGCCGTACCTTTTCCGACCTGATATGTCGCGAACTGGGTAATCCGCTGATTATTCGCATCCGATGTCCGTTATTTCTGTTGAAAGTCGTATCTTTGCTCGCTGAGCGTTGGGCGCGGCTTAGGAATACAGCGAGCACGCTCAACCGTGACAAGTATAATATAATGAAACAACGCAACTGGCAGTGCGACATTACTCCCGCCGTCCGCGAGCTGGGCTATCGGCCCGCTTACGACCTGGATCGTGGTGTGAGGGAGACCATTGCCTGGTATAAGAAGGAAGGATGGCTTTAGATATATTCAAGATGGTAGATACCCGTAAGGGACTGTTTGCGATAGAAAAAGTATCGCTTATCTACAACCTGCTGACGTCGATACTGATACTCTTTCTGTATCAGCAGTTAGATCACCCGCTACGCATGCTGGGCGACCGTGCGCTGATAGCAGGTATGACATTCCTGCTGATGTATCTTTACCGGCTGGCACCTTGTAAGTTCTCTGCATTCATACGTGTAACGATACAGATGGCGCTGTTGTCTTACTGGTATCCGGATACTTACGAGTTCAACCGTCTTTTTCCCAATCTTGACCACATCTTTGCTTCGGCCGAACAATGGCTGTTTGGCGGACAACCAGCCATCTGGTTTGCCGAGCGGCTGCCTTACATGTGGGTGAGCGAGCCGCTCAATATGGGTTATTTTTTCTATTATCCCATGATGCTGGTCATCGTGTTGTGGTACTTCATTCATCGCTTCGACCTGTTGGAAAAAGTATCGTTCGTCATCATTTCCTCCTTTTTCCTTTACTATTTCTTCTACATTTTTGTGCCTGTAGCAGGGCCGCAGTTCTATTTTCCGGCTATCGGTATGGACAATGCCCTTCAGGGAGTTTTTCCGGCTATTGGCGACTATTTCAATCACAATCAGGAGTTGTTGCCCGGTCCGGGCTACGAACATGGCTTTTTCTATAACCTCGTAGAGAGCTCGCAACGGGTTGGCGAACGTCCTACCGCCGCTTTCCCGTCGTCGCATGTGGGCATTTCTACCATTCTGATGATTATGGCGTGGCGTGGCAGCCGTTGGCTTTTCGCCTGTCTGATGCCTTTCTACGTGCTTCTGTGCTGTGCGACGGTATACATTCAGGCTCACTACCTGATCGATGCCATAGCGGGCTTTATTTCGGCTTTCGGACTTTACGTTTTGACGACATGGATGTATAAACGCTGGTTCGAGCAGCCAATGTTCCGCTGATGCCAATGTGCTAAGAAACTCCTTCGGAATCTTTCATTTCAAAACCCTGTGGGTTTTCATTCAAAATGCCCGGACTTTCTTCTCAAAACGCGTGGGCTTTTCAAGCAAAACACGTGGCCTTTTGAGACAAAACACGAGGGCTTTTCGGGCAAAATGCGTGGGCTTCTCCGACCGGACTCCTCTTCCATAGTCCGGTCGTAATCATTGTCAGAGCTACGACCGCAGCTTTCAGCCGGGAAAGAACCGCTGTCTGATGTCGTCGAAGATGCGGTACAGTTCGTCTTTCGTCTCGGCCCGCAGCATGGCGATGCGTGTATCGCGGAAGTTGGGCAAGCCTTTGAATACCGGGCTGGCTGCCAGATGCCGGCGTACGTGCAGGATGCCGCGTCGTTCGTCCAGCAGGTTGACGCTGTCTTCTACTTCTTGTCGCAGTACGTCCATGCACCATTGGGGTGTCAGGGCAGGCAATTCTTCGCCCGTCTCCAGATAGTGTTTTACTTCTTTGAATATCCACGGACGTCCGAAACTGGCGCGGCCTATCATGATGGCATCCACACCATACTGTTCGAAGCATTCGCGGGCACGCTGCGGAGTAGTGACATCGCCGTTGCCGATGATGGGGATGTGCATCCGCGGGTTCTTCTTTACTTCACCAATGAGCGTCCAGTCGGCTTCGCCGGTGTACATCTGTGCGCGGGTACGGCCGTGAATGGTCAGAGCACTGATGCCGCAGTCCTGCAACTGTTCGGCCAGGCTGACGATGATCTTGTGGTCGGCATCCCAGCCCAGGCGGGTTTTTACGGTGACGGGAATCTTCACCGCATCGACTACCGAGCGGGTGATTTCGAGCATCAACGGAATGTTCTGAAGCATGCCCGCTCCTGCTCCCTTACCAGCCACCCGCTTCACGGGACAGCCGAAGTTCAGGTCCAGGATGTCGGGGCGCGCCTGCTCTACTATTTTGGCGGCTTCGACCATCGTTGCCGTGTCGCGTCCATATATCTGTATGGCTACGGGGCGTTCTTCGTCGCTGATGTTCAGTTTCTGTTCCGTCTTGCTGACAGAGCGAATCAGCGCGTCGGCCGATACGAATTCGGTATATACCATGTCGGCACCGAAGCGTTTGCACATCAGTCGGAAAGCAGGGTCGGTAACGTCCTCCATCGGGGCGAGGAGTACAGGGCGTTCGCCCAAGTCTATGTTGGCTATCTTCATTTTCTGTTGCGTTTTGGGTGCAAAAGTACGGAAAAAAGAGCAATCTTAGGAGGTAAGATTGCGATATACTGAGTAATATGCTTATCTTTGTGTTTGAAATGTAAAGCAGAATGTATATGAAACGTCCCGACATTCTTCGTTTGATAGCCGATGCGGTCCGTAGGGTGGCACCTACAGCCCAGACTATCGTATATGGTTCGGAGGCACGCGGCGATGCCCGTCCCGATTCGGATATTGACCTGCTGATACTGCTTGATAACAACGATGTACTTACGCCCGAAAGGGAGTTGGACTTGCGCCGTCCGCTTTCGGAACTGGAAGCACAGACGGGTGTTGCCATCAACGTGCTGGTTACTCTGCGTAGCCTTTGGGAAAAGATGGTCAGTCCTTTTACTATCAATGTCAATAGGGAGGGAGTCGTGTTATGAAGCAGTTGCTGGATGATGAGACGCGGGCAGCTATTGTCGGCTATCGGTTGGAACGTGCCTATAGCACGCTTGGCGAAGCTGATTTGTTATATGGCGGTGGCTATTTTAATGCTGCTGTAAACCGCTTGTATTATGCCTGTTATTATGCCGCTGTGGCATTGCTGTTGAGCAAGGGGATAGAAACCGCAACGCACAATGGTGTGAAGACACAGCTGTCCATGCATTTTGTTCGTAACGGAAAGCTTAGCATTGAGCATAGTACGACGTTTGGCCTGCTTTTCGACAAGCGTCACAGCAGTGATTATAGTGATTTTGCTTATTGTGATGCTGCATTGGTAGAAATGTTGCGCCCGCGGGCGGAGGCTTTCATTGATGCGGTAAGCAAACTGACCGAAGAAAAAGAAGATATAAATAACAATGGAACTGAAAGACTTTGAAATAATGGCCCCTGTCGGCTCGCGCGAGTCGCTGGCCGCCGCCATACAGGCCGGAGCAGACTCCATCTACTTCGGCATCGAGAACCTGAACATGCGTGCCCGTTCGGCCAACACGTTCACCATCGACGACTTGCGCGAGATAGCCCGCACCTGCGACGAGCATGGCATGAAGAGCTACCTCACCGTCAACACCATCATTTACGACCAGGACATTCCCCTGATGCGCACCATCGTGCGTGCCGCCAAGGATGCCGGCATATCGGCCATCATTGCTGCCGACGTAGCCGTGATGACCTACGCCCGCGAGATAGGGCAGGAGGTACACCTCAGCACGCAGCTCAATATCAGCAACGTCGAGGCTTTGCGCTTCTATGCCCAGTTTGCCGACGTAGTGGTGCTGGCACGCGAGCTCAACCTGGACCAGGTGGCCGAAATTTACCGTCATATCTGCGAGGAGAATATCTGTGGCCCGTCGGGTCAGCGCATCCGCATTGAGATGTTCTGTCACGGTGCCCTGTGCATGGCCGTCAGCGGCAAGTGTTACCTCTCGCTTCACCAGATGAACAACTCTGCCAACCGCGGTGCCTGCATGCAGGTGTGCCGCCGCTCGTACATCGTGCGCGACAAGGAGACCGACGCCGAACTGGAGATTGACAACCAGTACATCATGTCGCCCAAGGACCTGAAGACCATTCACTTTATGAACAAGATGATGGATGCCGGTGTGCGGGTGTTCAAGATAGAAGGCCGTGCCCGCGGCCCCGAGTACGTGCGTACCGTAGTTGAGTGCTATAAGGAAGCCATCCGTGCCTATTTGGACAACACATTTACCGACGAAAAGATTGAAGAATGGAACCGCCGCTTAGCAACTGTATTCAACCGCGGCTTCTGGGACGGCTACTACCTGGGCCAGCGTCTGGGCGAATGGACGAAGAACTACGGTTCGGCAGCTACGGAGCGCAAGATATACGTGGGCAAAGGCATCCGCTACTTCTCGAACATCGGCGTAGCCGAGTTCTTAGTTGAGGCTGCCGAAATCAGTGTGGGCGACAAACTGCTCATCACCGGACCTACCACCGGAGCCGAGTACGTCACATTAGAGGAAGCACGCGTTGACCTGAAACCCGTGCAGACCGTCCATAAGGGCGAGCATTTCTCCATGAAGTCTGTTAAGATACGCCCCAGTGACAAGCTCTATAAGTTAGTGACCATCGAGGAACTGAAACGTTTCAAGGGACTGGATGTGGAGAAGCAACGAGGATAATAACAACGGTAAATGGTTAATGGTAAGTGATAAACTGTTGTGCAGATTGATATTAACCATTAATCATTCACCATTAATCATTATTTTATGGCAGAAAAATACATCTACGAGCTGGAAATGAAGGTGCGCGACTACGAGTGCGACCTGCAGGGCATCGTGAACAATGCCAACTACCAGCACTATCTGGAACATACGCGCCACGAGTTTCTTACCTCCACAGGCGTCAGCTTTGCTGCCCTTCACGAGCAGGGAATCGACCCTGTGGTGGCACGCATCAGCATGGCTTTCAAGACTCCGCTGCGCAGCGGCGACGAGTTTGTGTCGAAGCTCTACATGAAGAAGGAAGGCATCAAGTATGTCTTCTATCAGGACATCTTCCGCAAGAGCGACGGTAAAGTGTCGCTGAAAGGGGTGGTAGAGACCGTTTGCGTGGTCAACGGACGGTTGAGCGACAGCGAACTGTTCGACCGCATATTTGCGTCTTATATTTAGTTGACGAGTTGACGAGGGGACAAGTTGACAAGGGGAGGAAGAGTTAACAAGGGGACAAGTTAACGAGACCACAAGGAAAGGCAAACTGAGTATTTATGTTCTTTCCAACCTGTTAACTCGATTACTCGTGAGCTTGTCAACTCATTAACTCGTCCCCTCATCCCCTTGTCAACTCGTCAACTCGTCAACTCGTCAACTCGTTAACTCGTATCTAACATTTATTACCATGAACACCGACGAACGAATCTGTAGCATCGCCCTGACCCTCTGTCCGGGCATCGGACATATTGCTGCCAAACGCCTGATTGATACCGCAGGCAGCGCAGCCGAAGTATTCCGTCTCCGTAAAGAACTGCCCAAACGCTTTCCGGGCATCATTCATGCCTCTGCTGTGGCGGCGCTCGACTGTCCCGAAGCCTTCAGCCGGGCAGAAGCAGAGATGGAGTGGGCCGAAAAGAATCGTATCAGTTGCCTGACGCTGGGCGACGAACGCTATCCGTCGCGTCTGCGCGAGTGCGAGGATGCGCCGGCAGTGCTCTTCTTCAAGGGCAATGCCGACCTGAACCGCCTGCGGGTGGTCAGCATGGTGGGTACACGCCACGCCACCGAGTACGGTAAGCAGTTCTGCACCGAGTTCCTGCACGACCTTTCCGAACTTTGTTCCGACGTACTGATTGTCAGCGGACTGGCTTATGGCATCGACATACATGCCCATCGCGGTGCGCTGGCAAACGGACTTTCCACCGTAGCCGTACTGGCTCATGGGCTGGACCGCATTTATCCGGCCGTTCATCGCAAGACGGCGGTCGATATGCTGGCCGAAGGCGGGCTACTGACCGAATTCCTGACCGATACCACCCCCGACCGTCACAACTTTGTCAGTCGCAACCGCATCGTGGCGGGCATGAGCGATGCCGTCATTGTGGTAGAATCGGCAGCCAAAGGCGGTTCGCTGATTACGGCCGAACTGGCCGAGGGCTACCATCGCGACTGTTTTGCCTTGCCCGGACGTGCCACGGACGAGTATTCGCGCGGTTGCAACCGGCTGATCCGCGACAACAAGGCAGCCCTGATCAACGATGCTGCCGACTTTGTGAAAGCCATGAACTGGGGACGGAGCACCGACCGCAGCAGCCGGATGGCGTCGGGCGTGCAACGCAGCCTTTTCCCCGAACTGACCGAGGAAGAAGCACGTGTCGTCAAGATACTGAGTCGCAACGACCTGCACATCAATACGTTGGTGGTCGAAGCCAACATCCCGGTGAACCGCATGAGCGCCCTTTTGTTCGAACTCGAAATGAAGGGCATGGTCAAAGCGTTGGTAGGCGGAGTCTATCACTTGCTGGCGTAGAGGTATGGGCAAAAAAAATGGAGTACCGCCGTACTCCAATCTTTGTTTAACCTTAAATCTAATACTATGAAAAACACGTCGCAAAGGTACGAACTTTGGCGAAATCTGCAAATTCTGTAAGCAAAAAGCCGTTTTTTATAACATGCTTTAATATCGTTACAGGTCCTTTTGCATCTTTCGCCCGGTTTGGTGTCCTGTCTGTTGCCACTGTTCTTCTTTTTACTCCTCCGTCCGCGTATAGGCTTCAATCTCGCGGATGGCATCTTTGGCCTTGCGGCGCACTTTGTTGAGGTGTATCAGACCCATGATGGCTCCGACCACGAATCCGACGCCTCCTCCGATGCAGATGGTTTCTCCTCCTTCCTTGGGATAGCTTTCAACGAGGAACCAGACTATCCACAGCGCGGCGAAGGGCAGGCCGAAGTACAGCCATTTCAGCCCCAGGCGGTTCATGCGTATCAGGGCCTGACTGATGTTTATCAGGTTGCCGGTCGATATTTCTTTGGGGTTTATTCCTTTGTGGCTGTATACCTGATAAATGCAGGCAACGATCAGAAAGAGGGAGGTCACGACGCAGAACAGCCACGAATAGCCCGTCGAGATGAAGAACAGGTTGCAATAAATCAGTGCAAAGGGGACCAATATGTACATGGAGCGGATTTTCCGTTTGATGTAACCAAGTTTTTCCCGGATCGATTGCATGATCATCTTTTCGTTGACGATGGTTTCTTTCGCCAGTTTCTCTTTCAACAGTCTGATTTGCTGTTTCATTTCTTCCAGTTCGAAGTTATCTTGATGCTTTTCCATACTGATGCGTTTTTAGCGGTTCGACATTTTTTTCAACTCCTCTTTGATGCGATACAGGCGCACGGACACGTTTTTGGTCGAGATACCTACAATGGCTCCTATCTCTTCGTAGCTCATGTTCTCTAACCACAGCAGGACGATGGCGCGGTCGAAGGGCTTTAGCTTGTGGATGCGGTCGTAGAGCTGGCGGATTTGCCGGGAGTCTTCGTCGTTGTCCTTAAACAGGTTGATGTCCATCGTCAGTGGGAGGGTAGCCCGCTTCTGCTTTTTCCGTTCGTAGGAGATGCAGGTGTTGAAGCTCACTCTCCATATCCAGGTGTCGATGCTGCTTTGGTTCCGGAAGGAGGGATACCCTTTCCAGAGGTTGATGAGTACTTCCTGAAACAGGTCGCTGACTTCATCGGAATCGTTCGAGAACATAAAGCACACCGTGTAGATGGTGCTTTTGTGTTCCTTGATCATTTGCGCAAATGTGGTGTCCAATGTTTCCATATCGAATTCTGATTTGTTTTTGTCCGTTAGACGCAGGTGTTGCCGGAAAAACTACACGAATATAGTGTTTTTTTATTCATACTTGCACGGTTTGCGAGCAACACTTGCATCGCTCCTGAGAGACACTTGTACGGCTCGCGAGCAACACTTGCACGGCTCGCGAGCAATACTTGAGTGTGTGTCGAAGCTTAGTTATAGTATCTGATTCCCCTCCTTCAGGAAGGAGGGGTGCCCAACGGGCGGGGTGGTAGGCTTTACGACACTCTGTATATTAATACTTTATGCTTTTACCTACCACCTCCCCCTTCGGGTACTCCTCCTTCCTGAAGGAGGAGAGTTTCAGATACTTTTATTTCGACACATCTTCAGGCAATACTTGGCAGGTTTGTGAGTCATACTCGTGGGCTTTGTCGGCAGAACCCGGCGGCATTGCTTGCAATATGCGGCGGGATTGCTTGTCGTTTGGCTGGACATTGCTTGTTGCAGCGGCTAACTATGGATGTTACGCGGCTAAAGTGGATGGTTACGTCCGCCAAGTGGCACTTTGCGGGTGAAGGATGGATACGCGGAATACACGGATGAGGCGGATTTACACGGATGAAGAGTGGGAAAGAGGGAAATTGCCTTCACTCCTTCACCCGTATTCCATGCTGCTATCAATCAGGCAGATAGGGTGAAACATCCGGCTTCACGGAAGTTTCACCTTTTGCTTTCTGTGTTGTCCTGAAATAGGTTGACTCCATTTTGCCAGATTACTACTATAGGTTTA
>CABROZ010000031.1 GCA_902472795.1 uncultured Bacteroides sp.
CAAATGGATACAAAATCACAAAACAGCAATATGCTGCTGGCATTCCTCACGCTGACCGGAGTGATTGCCATTGTTGCCGTAGTCGGATTCTTCATGCTGCGCAAAGGACCCGAAATAGTACAGGGACAGGCGGAAGTAACCGAATACCGCGTGTCGAGTAAGGTTCCGGGACGTATTCTGGAATTTCGCGTCAAAGAAGGACAAAGCGTCCAGGCAGGAGACACACTGGCCATACTCGAAGCTCCCGACGTGCAAGCCAAATTAGAACAGGCACGTGCCGCCGAAGCCGCCGCACAGGCACAGAACGAAAAGGCACTGAAAGGTGCCCGACAGGAACAGATTCAGGCAGCCTACGAAATGTGGCAGAAGGCGCAGGCCGGAGTGACCATCGCCGAGAAGTCGTACAAACGCATCAAGAACCTGTACGACCAGGGAGTGGTGTCGGCACAGAAATTGGACGAAATCACCGCCCAGAGAGACGCCGCACTGGCTACCGAAAAGGCTGCCAAGGCGCAATACACCATGGCCAAGAACGGTGCCGAACGTGAGGACAAGGCTGCCGCCGCCGCATTGGTGAATCGCGCCAAAGGAGCCGTAGCCGAAGTGGAATCGTACATCAACGAGACATACCTCATCGCACAGAAGGCCGGAGAAGTGTCCGAAATCTTCCCCAAACAGGGCGAACTGGTAGGTACGGGCGCACCCATCATGAACATTGCCGTGATGGACGACATGTGGGTGACCTTCAACGTACGCGAAGACCTGCTGAAGGACCTGACCATGGGCACGGAGTTCGAAGCCTTTGTTCCGGCATTGGACCAGAACATCCGGCTGAAAGTGAACTACATGAAGGACCTGGGTACGTATGCCGCCTGGAAAGCTACCAAGACAACCGGACAGTTCGACCTGAAAACCTTCGAAGTAAGAGCCCTGCCGACCGACAAGGTGGAAGGCCTGCGACCGGGCATGAGTGTGATATTGGATAGAGAATAACGACGATGATCAACAGTCAGTCCAAACATAAAGCCCTGTTGGCCGTGATGAAGCGCGAATGCCGCCGCCTCGTCGCACGGCCGCTGTACCTGTTCTGCATGGTGGTGGCGCCGCTGTTCTGCTACGTGTTCTTCACCACCCTGATGGATTCGGGCCTGCCCGTCAACATGCCCGCCGGCGTAGTGGACCAGGACATGACGAGCACTTCGCGCCAGCTGGTACGCAACCTCGACGCCTTCGAGCAGACAGCCATCGTGGCCCACTACCCCACCTTCAACGAAGCACGGACAGCCATGCAGCGGGGCGAAATCTACGGATTCTACTACATCCCCCAAGGCATGTCGGCCGAGGCACAGGCACAACGCCAGCCCAAGGTGTCGTTCTACACCAACAACACCATGCTGATAGCCGGTTCCCTGCTGTTCAGGGACATGAAGATGATGAGCGAACTGGCATCGGGCGCCGCCGCACGCACCGCCCTCTATGCCAAAGGCGCTACCGAAGACCAGGCCATGGCCTTCCTGCAACCCATCGTCATCGACACGCACCCGCTGAACAACCCCTGGCTGAACTACTCCGTCTATCTGTGCAACACGTTTGCGCCGGGAGTGCTGATGCTGCTCATCTTCATGGTGACCGTTTACTCCATCGGCGTGGAGATAAAGGAACGCACCGCCCGCGAATGGCTGCACATGGGCAACAACTCCATCTGGATTTCGCTGGCAGGAAAGCTGCTTCCGCACACGGCCATCTTCTTCCTGATGGGTATATTATATAATGTATATCTCTACGGATTCCTGCACTTCCCGTGCAACAACGGCATCCTGCCCATGCTGTTTGCCACCCTCTGCTTAGTGCTGGCATCGCAAGGCATGGGCATCCTGATGATAGGCACGCTGCCTACCCTGCGCTTGGGCCTGAGCTTCGCCTCGCTGTGGGGCGTGCTGTCGTTCTCGATGTGCGGCCTGTCGTTCCCGGCCATGGCCATGCACCCCACGTTGCAGGCATTGGCCAACCTGTTCCCGCTGCGCCACTACTTCCTGATCTACGTGGATCAGGCACTGAACGGCTATCCCATGATCTATTCGTGGACCAACTACGTGGCACTGCTCATTTTCATGATGCTGCCCTTCCTGATAGCTCACCGGCTGAAGGCTGCATTGGTTTACTATAAATACATTCCCTGATGAAACAGCTGACGTTCAAACAAAGAGTCGTACAAGGCATCTACGACATGTTCTATATATGGAAACAGGAGTTCCGCACGACCTTCCGCGACCAGGGCGTGCTCATCTTCTTCATACTGGTGCCGTTAGTATATCCGCTGATCTATGCCTTTATCTACACCAACGAGACCATCCGCGAAGTGCCCGCCGTGGTAGTGGACAACTCGCGCTCGGCGCTGAGCCGCGAATACCTGCGCAAGGTGGACGCTACCCCCGACGTGAACATCGTGACCTACTGCGCCGACATGGAAGAGGCCAAACTGATGATGAAGGAACGCAAGGCATACGGCGTGATCTACATCCCAGCCGACTTCAGCGACAACATCGCACGGGGCAAGCAGACGCAGGTCAGCCTGTACTGCGACATGAGCGGACTGCTGTACTACAAAGCCCTGCTGCTAGCCAACACCAACGTATCGCTGGCCATGAACGCCGACATCAAGATAGCACGTGCCGGCAACAGCACCGAACGGCAGGACGAAATCACCGCCTATCCCATCGAGTACGAGGACGTGGCACTGTACAACCCGACCAACGGCTTTGCCGCCTTCCTGATTCCGGTGGTGCTGATGCTGATCATCCAGCAGACACTGCTATTAGGCATCGGACTGTCGGCCGGAACGGCACGCGAGCACAATCAGTTCCGCGACTTAGTTCCCATCAACCGCCACTACAACGGTACGCTGCGCATCGTCATGGGCAAGGGACTGAGCTACTTCATGGTTTACTCGTTAGTGTCGGCCTACGTCCTATGTGTGGTGCCCTGGCTGTTCAAGCTGAACCGCATCGCCATACCGGGCGAACTGATCCTGTTCGTCCTGCCCTATCTGGCTGCCTGCATCTTCTTCTCGATGACGGCTTCCATCGCCATCCGTAACCGCGAGACGTGTATGCTGCTGTTTGTCTTCACCTCCGTGCCGCTGCTGTTCCTCTCGGGCATCTCGTGGCCGGCATCTGCCATGCCGCCGTTCTGGAAGTACTTCTCGTACATCTTCCCTTCGACGTTCGGCATCAACGGCTACGTGCGCATCAACAGCATGGGGGCGACACTGAACGAAGTGGCTTTCGAATACCGTGCCCTGTGGCTGCAGGCGGGCATCTACTTCATCACTGCCTGCTTAGTGTATCGCCGGCAGATCATCCTGAGCCGCAGACACATGATAGAGGCTTACAAAAAGATGAGACAGAAGCGAGGCCTATAATGCTTTCCGGGATTTCAGTTACTTTAACTATCCATACAACCAGAATCTCGGAAACATTCGTACTTTTGTCAAAAACAATATCTTATGAAACACACTCTTATTTCTATCGCATGTGTGCTGCTCTGCCTTTGCGCTCCGCTGAAAGCCAAAGAAAAAGTAATAGACCGGCCTCCGTTCTGCGTGCGTAACACTACCTCTATCGAAGTCAGCAAAGTAGTACTCAGCGACACAGCCACCGTGCTGCATATCTATGCCAAGTATCTTCCCAAGTTCTGGATAAAGATTGCATCGAGTAGCTATCTGAAAGACAACAATGGCGAGACCTATCCGCTGCGTTCGGGTATCGGCATCACGCCCGACCGGGAATTCTGGATGCCCGAATCGGGCGAAGCCGAGTTTCAGTTAGTGTTTCCGCCCCTGCTGGCAAACGCTACTTCCATCGACTTCAGCGAAGGCAGCGAAGTGGAACAGGGATTCAGCATCTGGGGTATCCAGCTGAAAGGCAAGAAACTGCCCGAACTTGAATTGCCCGAAGGGGCAACCATGCATCCGGTGGACAAGAGCCTCGAACTGCCGCAACCTGTCTCCCAATACGGCACAGCCACGGTGAAAGGCAAGCTGCTGGACTACCATCCGGGAATGACGGAGAAAATCCACTTCGTCCTGCTCGACCCTGTCAAGTCTTATACAGAATTCGAAGCCAACGTTGAAGAAGATGGCAGCTTCAGTACCACCCTTCCTGTCTGTGGCACTACACCCACCATCTGCGCCTCCTTTGGCACGCCCATCTATTTCTACACCGAGCCGGGCAAGACGAGCGAACTGTTCATCAACCAGCGCGAACTCTCGCGCCTGCAATCCAAGTTCCATCAGAACGCAAAGCCCTACGGGCAGCGGGTGTATGTCAACGGCCCCTTGCAGGAGATCGCGCAGGAACTCTCCACCCATCCTTTCCAGACGTACCTGACAGAAACGGCAATGGAGAAAGAAGACTTGGCAGCATTCAAAACCGCGGTACTGGAAACCTTCGCCCAAAAGGAAAAGCAATTAGAGACGCTGCCCGTCTGTCGCGGCACACGGGAACTGCTGCGCTTCGAACTCGACTTCAACTGCTACAAGACACTGATGCAGGCTCCCGGCATGTTGACCCAACAATACGTAGAAAAGAACAACTTGGACAGAGAAGCCGGTTATCAATATTTCGAGAAACTGATGCAATCGAAACCGGCCGACTATGCCCCGACCGACCTTCTGAAGTCGCTGAACAATCCCCAACTGACGCTGGCTCCCTCATACAGCCTCGGCATCACCTACGCACCGGTTATCAAAGACCAGCTTGTCAAGGAATGGGGAACGGACAAAGGTATATTCTTCGACACGGAACGTGCAGTAAAACTCTACCGGAGCATCAACGAATTTGTTCCGCTCACAGCCGAACAAACCGCCGCACTCGACTCGCTGCCTGCTGCCTACAAGCAACTACTGACCGAAGCCAACAACCACCTGCTGCAGACCATCGAAGCCAACAAGAAGAAAACAGGTTTCAACATCAACGAAATGGGCGAAGTGAGCAACGAAGATCTGTTTGCCTCCATCATCAGCAAGTTCCGCGGCAAGCCGTTGCTCGTGGACTTCTGGGCTACGTGGTGCGGACCGTGCCGCATAGCCAACAAAGCCATGAAGCCGATGAAGGAAGAACTGAAGGATAAGGACATCGTCTATCTGTACATCACCGGCGAGACCTCGCCGCTGGAAACCTGGAAGAACATGATTCCCGACATACACGGCGAACACATCCGACTGACCGACGAACAGTGGGCTTATCTGAACGGACACTTCCAGATAAAAGGCGTACCGACGTACTTCATCATCGACCGCGAAGGCAACATCAAGTTCAAGCAAACCGGATTCCCCGGTGTGGACAAGATGAAAGAAGAACTGCTGAAGGTGACCGACTGACGTCGCGCAGGCTTCGGCCTGTTCCGACATCCTATATATTATATTCCCCCTTTATGGGACACAAGTACGGCTCGCGAACCACACTTGCACGGCTCGCGAGCCGCACTTGTGTTCTACACGAGCCGTGCAAGTGTCCTGTAATTGCCTCACTCGAAGCCCGCATTCCGGCACTGCACCGCTTGGCCTCTATCCCCAAAAGAAAGAAGCTTTTACAATAATTAACTCGTTGACGCTTGCAATATTACGAAATATTCGTAGATTTGCAATGAATTCAAACTAAAACTGTATTCCATGGAAAAGTTAACCATTCAAGAAGAAGAAGTGATGTTGTACATCTGGGAACTGAAGGAGTGCTTTGTGAAAGACATCCTTTCCCGATTCCCGGAACCGAAGCCACCCTATACAACCGTGGCCTCGATCGTGAAAAACCTGGAACGGAAGCAATATGTGAAACCCTCGCGCGTGGGAAACACATACCGCTACACACCGCTGATCCGCGAAAGCGAATACAAACGGACGTTCATGAGCGGCTTTGTCCGCAACTACTTTGCCAATTCGTACAAGGAGATGGTCTCGTTCTTCGCCAAGGAGCAGAAGATTTCGGCCAACGACTTGAAAGATATAATTGATATGATTGAGAAAGGAAAGGAGAGGTGAAAAAATCCTTTTCAATGAAGAATGATGAATGTCCGCCTTGCGGACAAATGAAGAATTTTTCCATCACGCAAAAAAAATTCTCCATCCGCCATTCTTAATTCTTCATTCTTAATTCTTCATTTTTAATTGAAAGATATGGTCTATTTTTTGAAAATCAACGTAGCGATAGCCTTGTTCTACGCCTTCTACCGGCTGTTCTTCTACAAGGACACGTTCTTCACCTGGAGACGGACGGTTCTGCTGTGCTTCTTTGCCATCTCGGCTATCGTACCGCTGTTCAATATTCAGAACTGGGTTGAACAGCAGGAACCGATGGTTGCCATGGCCGATCTGTATGCCACTGTGGTACTGCCAGAACTGACGCTGACACTGACACCACAAACTGAAACCGACTGGAAGCAATTGCTGACCGCCGGCATCGACATCGCTTACTGGATAGTGGTAGCCTTGCTGGCCGCACGCTTTCTGGTGCAACTGACTGGCATCCTCCGCTTGGGCCGACGCTGTCCCACACAGAAAATAGATGATACCACCGTACACCTGCTTCCACGACCGGAAGGTCCGTTCTCGTTCTTCCACTGGATATTTGTCTATCCCGGCGCACACACCGACGAAGAACTGCACGAGATACTGACACACGAACGTACCCATGCCCGCCAATGGCACTCCATCGACGTGATGATAGGCGAACTGGCTTGCATCGCCTGCTGGTTCAATCCCTTTGTCTGGCTCATGAAGCGGGAAATACGTACGAACTTAGAGTACATGGCCGACGAAAAGGTTCTGGAAACCGGCCACGACTCGCGTACCTATCAATACCACCTGTTGGGTTTGTCACATCATAAGGCTGCAGCAACTATCTATAACAGTTTCAATGTATTACCATTAAAAAAACGCATCACTATGATGAACAAAAAAAGAACCCGAGCAATAGGAAGAACCAAGTATTTGATGTTTCTTCCGCTGGCCGCCCTGCTGATGATAGTCAGCAACATCGAGGCCGTGGCACGTGCCACACAAAAGATTACAGCCGAAGTTATGGAAGCTGTCACTCCCGCCGAAACGCCCGAAGTACAGCCTCAACCTGAAAACATCGCTCCACTGCCCCAGCAGGAAAAGTCCAAGAAAGTGACCTACAAGGGTAAGATCGTGGACGAAGCCGGCAGCCCGCTGGGCGATGTAAAAATCATTATCGACCAAAAGTATCAGTCAATCACCCAAAGTACAGTCAACGCCCATGGAGAGTTTCAGATAGAAACTTCCTCTGAAGCAAGCATCCTGTTTGAATCTAACAGCAAAGACGGTAAGACGTTGGCACGGATGTACAGACCTGCCGAATTGGCCAAGATGAATCCTGACAACATGGTTATTGAACTGATACCGGTAAACATCATCAAGTCCAACGTGACAGACGCCGACGTATATGAAGTTGTAGAAAACATGCCGGAATTCCCCAACGGAGGCATGGCGGCTTTAATGAAGTATCTGACCGACAACATCCGCTATCCTGAAGCTGCCAAGAAGGCCGGCATACAGGGACGTGTCACAGTACAGTTTGTAGTGGACAAAGACGGAAGCATCAAGAACGTAAGAACATTGAGAGGTGTCAATTCCGACTTAGATGCAGAAGCCATCCGCGTCATCCAATCGATGCCCAAATGGAAACCGGGCACGCAGAAAGGCGAACCGGTCAAAGTGAAATACACCGTCCCCGTCATGTTCCGCATCCCCACCGCACCGGTGGACGCGAACATCGGCGAAACAGTGGTTGTGTCCAAGAATGAACCTGCTGCTTCAGTAACAGGTGACGTCTATGAAGTGGTGGACAAGATGCCCGAATTTCCCGGCGGCATGACAGGCCTGATGCAATACCTCAGCAAAAACATCAAATATCCGGCAGATGCCCGCACAAAAGGCAAAGAGGGAAGGGTGATCGTATCGGTGATCATCAACACCAAAGGAAAAGCGACCAACCCCACAATCATCAAAAGCGTTGATCCAAGCTTAGATGCAGAAGCCTTGCGCGTAGCCGGCACCATGCCTGACTGGGAAGCCGGCACCAAGGACGGAATACCCGTGAACGTGAAATACACCTTCCCGGTGAACTTCAGCCTGCAATAGGAAATTCTCTCTCTACATAATTGATTCATCACAGAGGACACAGAGTAACACAGAGTTTATATTTCTTGCACTGAGTGTGACTCTGTGCCGCTCTGTGGTGAATACCAAAAACACCGCTGTCGTTTGCCTTTGCATTTTCCTTTTTTTATCTTTGGATAAGATGTGCAGGCGGTTCGACATAGCCAAATTTGAAAACTTTGGTTTTCATTTGTCTCTGCACTCACCTTTTATTACCTTTGTAGTTATTATATCCGATTCATATACATGGTGGGCGACGAACAGAAATACAAAATGGAAGGGCTGGATGAGTATATCCGCCAAGGTGAACCACAGCAACGCGAACGGAGCGAAGCCTGGAAGGTGGCTATCGGGTTGCAACAGGTTGACAGGCTTCAAACATCGGACTACCTGCTTGATACTGCCAAACAACATATCGAAGGAAACATCAGTATCGGTGAAGCCAAGCAATTGATAGATTCCTATTACCAATCGGCATCGGGCAGAAAGCTCATGGAGAATGGACGCACGGAGGAAGCCGACAAGGTATCGGCACGCATCACCGAACTGCTCGGAGAGAAGACATTCTCATTCACCCCTGCACAACTTATCTCCATACACCGCCGCCTGTTCGACGGCATTTACAAACTGTCCGGCCGTATCCGTGACTACAACATCACCAAGGACGAGTGGGTACTCGGTGGCAAGACGGTCTATTACGCCAGTGCAGACACCATCAGCGACACGCTGGACTATGACATGAGGCAGGAACGGCAATTCAGTTACGCCAACATGAACATTGACGACGCCATCCGCCATCTTACCCGCTTTTGTGCCAACTTATGGCAGATTCATCCTTTCTGCGAAGGCAATACACGGACAACCGCCGTATTCATGATAAAATACCTGCGCACACTGGGCTTCAACGTCGTCAACGACGCGTTTGCAGAAAATTCCTGGTACTTTCGCAACGCGCTGGTACGTGCCAACTATAGCGACCTGACTAAAGGTATTACCGAAACAACCATCTATCTGGAACGGTTCTTCCGAAGTATGATACTGGGAGAAAAGCACGATCTCAGAAACAGAATCATGCACATAGACTGGAATAAACAAGAAAATGGAAACAACGAAACACTTTTTCAAAGTGCAAACAGCAATATCCAAAGTGCAAAAGCAGAAACGGCACTGCCTCCAAAGTGCAAAAACTGCACTTTGGAGGAAATTGCCGTACTCCGCATCATCCAACAGCACCCAGCTGCAACTCAAAAGGAAATAGCTGTCAAGATAGGACGGTCGGAAAGGACAGTCAAGTCCATCACCGTCGCCTTACAGGAAAAGAACATCCTGCAACGGGTAAACGGCAGACGCAACGGCTATTGGGTTATCGCAACAGACGCGCTGTGATAAATCGTATTTATTTCTTCACCTGCACAATCCGTGTCGGCTCCATCTCGATGTTGCGCTTATCCACCTGGCGCACTACGGCAGCGGCCAGCTGAAGGAAGGCACGACCGGTAACGGTATCAGAATCGAGAGCTACAGGTGTACCCTTGTCGCCGCTCTCGCAAATGCTCTGCACGATGGGGATTTGTCCCAGCAGAGGCACGTGCAATTCCTCGGCAAGCTGTTTGCAACCGTCCTTACCAAAGATGTAGTACTTGTTCTCCGGCAGTTCGGCAGGGGTAAACCATGCCATGTTCTCTACCAACCCCAGAATAGGTACGTTCACCTTGTCGTTGGTGTACATGTCCACACCCTTGCGTGCATCGGCCAAAGCCACCTGCTGCGGTGTGCTGACAATGACAGCACCCGTGATGGCAAGCGTCTGGAGCAGGGTCAGATGGATGTCGCTTGTGCCCGGAGGAGTGTCGAGGATGAAGTAGTCGAGGTCGCCCCAGTCGGCGTCACCCACCAGTTGCTTCAGGGCGTTGCTGGCCATACCGCCACGCCACAGGGTAGCCTGTTCGGGATTGACGAAGAAGCCAATAGACAACAACTTCAAACCGTACTTCTCGATGGGGATGATGAGGTCGCGACCATCGATACGCTCGGCATACGGACGGGCATCCTCCACCTGAAACATTTTAGGAACGGAGGGACCGAAGATATCGGCATCGAGCAAACCGACCTTGTAACCCAACTTCACCAAGGCAACAGCCAGGTTGGCGGCAACGGTACTCTTGCCTACCCCACCCTTGCCGCTCGATACGGCGATAACGTTCTTCACACGGGGCAGCATCTTACCCGGTTCGGGACGGGCTGCCTGACGGCTTTCGGTAGTAATGGTCACCTCCACGTCGGGCGACACATAGGTATGAATGGCCGTCTCGGCCGACTTCAATATGGATTTCATGAAGGGGTCGGTAGGCTTCTCGAAGATGAGCGAGAAGCTGACCTTCATGCCGTCGATACGCAAATTATCGGCCACCATTTCAGCTTCGACAAGGTTCTTGCCGTTGCCCGGATAGCGCACGGTGGCTAATGCGTCGAGAATAAGTTTCGGATAAAGAGTCATAATTGTTATTTATAAGGAGTTAAGAAATGACAGGAAGTTAGGAGAAACTTCCAATTCATATTATTTGCTTGTCTGAAGCCCGCTCCGCTTGCTGCGGTTGTAGCTCCGGTATTCATCGAGTTCTATCTCCACATCGGGCTCGGCGAGCACACCTTCGTGAGGCAGGCGGAAACGGATGTACTTGATGTTCAGCCCTCGGTCCAGCCATTGCTGCTCGTAGTAGGTGCGGATGCTGAGTATCTCGTCGGCCAGCCCTGAATGATACAGGTCTTCGGTCATCACTTCGACAGGCAGGTGGTTGTTCTCCACCATGTACTTGGTGTAGGTGAACATGAAGTTGCTGTCCGTCTTCAGATGCACCAACCCACCGTCCACCAGGAAGCGACGGTAACGCTCCATGAAGTAGGTGGAAGTAAGCCGCTTCGTAGCCTTCTTCATCTGTGGGTCGGAGAAGGTAAGCCAGATTTCGCTGACCTCGCCCGGCGCAAAGAAGCGGTCGATGATTTCGATGTTGGTACGCAGAAAGGCGACGTTCGTCATGCCGGCCTGCAGCGATTCGGTAGCCCCTGTCCACATACGGGCTCCCTTGATATCGACACCGATGAAGTTCTTCTCGGGGAAGAGACGACCTAAGCCGACCGTATATTCGCCCCGGCCACAACCCAGTTCGAGCACAATGGGACGGTCGTTCTTGAAAAACGTTTCGCCCCAATGGCCTTTCATGTCGAAAGGCACGTCATCGACTACCGAATAAGGGTATTCAAACACGTGCGGGTACTCCCGCATATCTGCAAATTTCGCTAATTTTCCTTTTCCCATAATTTAGAAAGTCTCCACCCAACCGGTATAAGCATAAAACAACCGGTCGGCGAAGGATTGGTGAAACAATGCATATTGATCGATGCCCGTACAATGACACAAGCCTAACCGTTGCGGCAAGTGGTCCGAAAGGTATCGGGCTATGACGTCGTATTTCCCGGCTCCTGCCGTACGGATATGAAAACCGCCCAACACCAACTTCAACACTTCCGCCGGAAATGCCTCGCGCACCGTACGGAGGATATTGGTGATGCCCCGATGCGAGCAGGCACTCAACACAGCCAGGTCGAGGTCGCGCTTCAGCACCAGCGCCAGTTCGTCGTCGAAGCGGTCGGGACGTTTCTGTCCGTCGGTCAATGTATAGAAATGTTCGAAATGCGTGTCGGCCTCATCGGCTACAGGCAATTGAGGGAAGACAAAAACACCCGGCAGAATCTCTTCGGTCTGCCCGACAAAACGGAAGCGGGCGAGATCAAGCTCATCGGGGTGCATCAGGCCGTTTTCGCGATCGTCCTTGTATTTGGGACGGAGAGCCTCACGCTTGCATACCACCGTAGCGCGATCGTTCAACCGCAGGAAGTGATGCAGACCGCCCGTGTGGTCACGATGTCCGTGAGACAGGACAAGGCAATCCACTTCGCGCAGGTCGATGCCTAGCTGGCAGGCATTGCGGATGAAGAGGTCGGACGCACCGGTGTCGAATAGCACCTTATGCCCTGCCACATCAACAAGCAGGGAAAGCCCATGCTCTCCCTGCAAGCCCTTGCCATAGACCGCATTCTCGACAAGGGTAGTTATCTTTATGTCTCTGTTCACGCCGATCATTCCACAACGGTTACCCATCCGTGCACGTCGGGTTCGTCGCCGTACTGGATGGCACGCAACTTGTGATAAAGTTTGGAGCAGACCTCACCCGGCTTGCCGTCTTTCGAGATGACGTACGAACGGTTGTTCTCGGGATCGTCGATGCGCTGGATGGGGCTGATAACAGCTGCCGTAACGCAGGCACCGGCTTCCTCGAATGTAGCCAGTTCTTCTTCGGGGATGGGACGACGTTCTACCTTCAAACCCATATCTTCGGCCAACTGCATCAAGCTCTTGTTGGTGATGGACGGAAGAATGGATGTGGACAACGGCGTAATGTACGTATTGTTCTTGATGCCGAAGAAGTTGGCGGCACCACACTCGTCCATGTATTTCTTTTCACGAGCATCGAGGTAGAACTCTGCCGAATAGCCGGCGTCGTGAGCTTCCTTGCTGGCACGCAGGCTGGCCGCATAGTTACCGCCCACCTTGAACGTACCGGTACCAAGCGGAGCCGCACGGTCGTACTTGCGGGTGATGACGTAAGGAGTAGTGGCAAATCCGCCCTTGAAGTACGGACCTACAGGCGTAACGAATATCAGGAAGAGATACTCATTGGAGGGTCTCACACCAACCTGAGCACCCGTACCTACCAACAACGGACGGATGTAGAGTGATGCACCACTCTCGTAAGGCGGGATGAAGCGTTCGTTCAGCTTCACTACCTTCAGCACAGCCTCGCGGAAACGTTCAGTCGGAAGTTCTGGCATCAGGATGCCACGGCAGGTGGATTGCAGACGGGCAGCGTTCTCCTCCAGACGGAAGATACGCACCTTGCCGTCCTTACCCTTGAAAGCCTTCAAACCTTCGAAAGCTTCCTGTCCGTAGTGCAGACAGGTAGCCGCCATGTGCATGGGGATGGTTTCCTCGCTGCATACCTCCAGCTCGCCCCACTGACCGTTACGATGATAAATTCTCACGTTGTAGTCTGTCTTCATGTATCCGAAGGACAGATTTGACCAATCAATTTCTTTCATATCTTTAAAGTTTTGAATATGCCTATTTTGCTAATTGCAACAAAAGTAGTCTTTATTCTTCACTTTCTTGCTTTTCAGCCAGTATTTTTTCGATTTCCTGGTCAGCTTTTGTCAGTTTGCTCTCGCAGAAAGCGATGATTTCATTAGCTTCCTTTATTTTCTCGGCCAGTTCATCAATCTCTAATTCGTTGTTGTCAATCTGGTTGACTATCTTCTCCAGGCGGTTCATGGCCTGGCTATAGGTTTCTTTTTTCTTGGTTGACGGCATATGATTCAGTTTATATGAGTTAAGCAGTTAAGGGATTCAGGAGTGAAGCCGATAGTGCTGTAATGGAGAGTTGAGAATGGATAGTGAATAATGAATACACGCAACTTCATTCTCCATTCTCCATTCAAAATTATCCATTGTCCATTCTCCATTCTTCATTCAGCAGATTCTTCATCGACGACCGACTTCACTTCCCCCCGATAGAGCCGGGTTACGAGCCTGTCGCCCGGGCTTAGCAAAGCGGCGTTTTTGACGACTTTGCCATCCTTCAGCGTGATGCTGTAGCCACGTGCCAGCAACTTGTCGGGCGAGGCATCGGCAAGGCGTTGCTTCAACAGTTCCAGCTTGTGGCGGTGGCGGGCAAGCACAGCCTCCACCGAACGATGCAAGTCCTTACGGGCGGTGAGCAATTCCAGCTTGGCAGACGACACCCGGCGGACGGATGCCGCAGGGATGCGGTTGCGGCACTGTTGCAGGCGGTTGCGTTCCCACTTCAGACGGGCAGTGACTCCTTCGTACAGGCGGACAGCGAGGTCGTTCAGACGGTCGGCTGCTTCGTCCATGCGGGCAATGAGGTATTCGGCGGCGGCAGTAGGCGTCTTCACACGGACGTGTGCCACGGAGTCGAGCACCGTATCGTCGCGCTCGTGGCCTATGCCGGTGATGATGGGCAGCGGGAACTGGGCACAGGCAGCAGCCAGCAGGTAGGTATCGAAGCAGGAAAGGTCGGACGTGGCTCCTCCACCACGGATGATGACTACCACGTCGAAGTCGTCGGCGCGGCTGTTGATGCTGTCGAGCGCGGCAAGCATCGATTCCTCCACACGGTCGCCCTGCATGGCAGCGGCGAAGAGTTCGGTATGGAAGTAATATCCGCGCGGATTGTTCGTCAGCTGATGACAGAAGTCACCGTAGCCGGCAGCCGTAGCCGAGGAGACGACGGCTACGCGTCGGGGCAGCTCGGGCATGGGCAGTTCCTTGTTCAGCGTCAGCACGCCTTCTTCCTCCAGCTGCTTCAGTATCTCGCGACGGCGGCGAGCCATGTCGCCCAGCGTATAAGTGGGGTCGATGTCGTGCACGGTCAGACTGAAGCCGTAGAGTTCGTGGAAGCCGACAGAGACCTGCACCAGCACCTTGATGCCTGCCGTGAAAGCCTGTCCCGTACTCTCTTCGAAGTAGGGACGGAGCAGGCGGAAGACGTTGTTCCAGATGACGCCACGTGCCTTGGCCACGAGGTTGTTGCTACGCGGGTCCTTCTGCACGAACTCCACGTAGCAATGGCCTGTGGCGGGATGTACGCGCACTTCACTCAGTTCGGCCTGCACCCAATATTCATCGGGCAGGCACTGCTCAAGGCTGCGTCGCACCAAGGCATTGAGGTCGTATAAGGATAATGCATCCATCTTTGCGGATTCTGATTTTAAGTGAGACAAACAAATCGGTTCAAGTCAGGGGAACTTCCGGCAGACGGGTTGGCAGAATCAGCGGCTGAGCGTAGCCTGGTATTCCTGATAAGCCTTCCACATGTCGGGCACGCCATAGCCGTAAATGTTGTCGGGGAAGTCGGCGCGGTCGCCCGAACGGCGGACCAGTTCGATGACTTCCTTGGCCGTCAGCGTGGGACAGGCCTGCCACAGGCAGGTGACCATGCCGCACATGATGGGCGAGGAGAAGGAGGTTCCGTTGGCTCTGCCCTGATTGCCATCGGTACGGATGACGTCGGCTCCCAACCCCACCGCCACGACATCGGGCTTCACACGGCCGTCGGCCGTATTACCGATGGAGGAGAACGGTGCCAGCACAGCTTTCTTATCGATGGCACCCACGGTCAGGACATTTTCGGCATCACCCGGAGGGGTAATCTTCTTCCACGAGCCCTGCCCTGAATTACCGGCGCTGCACACTAATATCATGCCTTTGTCGGCCACGCGCGATGCCTGACGCGACATCAAGGCATAGTGTCCGTCGAGGTCGCGGAAACGGTAATTCTTCGACGGGTCGTCGAAGGAATAGTAGCCTAACGAGGTGTTGATGACGTCCACACCCACACTGTCGGCAAACTCGACCGCCGCTGCCCAATAGTCCTGCTCTACCAGGTGTTCGGAATACTCGTCTTCGCTGCGCAGCAACCAAAAGGAAGCTTCGGGCGCGGTACCTATCATCACGTTGGGACGGTTCATGCCGATGCACGACAGTACGCTGAGGCCGTGGCTGCTCTCGGCATAGATGTCGGCCGCAGGGTTCACAAAGTCCTTTACCCCGAGAATGCGGATATTCTGCATGGCCGTTATGCTGTCAACGTTATGGTAACCGGCGTCTATCACGGCTATCGTCATGCCTTGTCCGCGGAAGCCCGCCTGATGCAGCTTGTCGCCCCGGCTCATCTGTATCTGCGTGATAGCAGCTCCATAAATGCTGTCGCGATAGACGGTAGGACGGTTCACCAACGAGTCGCGCCGTGCAGCAGAGGAAGGACCTTTGGGAGCCTTCCACACCAACTCGGCCGAGCGAACAAAGGGGAGTGTAAGGATGCGCCCGATGAGGGCAGTGTCGTTGCACGAGACGGTGACAAAGTTATCCCACTTACCCGTCACCACTACATGCACGCCCTGCCGACGTATCGCATCGACATACTTGCGGCAAACGGGCAAGTCGGTCGAATCGACAACCAAATGCTGTTTACTCCGGCGCTCGATGGCCTTCGGCGAAAGGAATTCTTCGGGTCTGTCCAGGCTATACTCCGTGGCAGCCTTGTCTTTCAGACTGATGCGATACTTCAGCGTATCCTGCTGTGCCCCTGCCGTGAGTACGGCAAAAGCACAGGTCAGCAACAAAATCATTCGTTTCATTATAAAAGTATCAGTTTTTAAGTTTATAAGTTTTTGAGTTCATGAGTTGTTGAGTTCATGAGATGTTGAGTTTTTAAATTTGTGAGTTAGTGAGTTTTTGAGTTGGTGAGCCGGTAAGCGAAAGCATTATAAACTTATAAACTCATAAACTCACGAACTTAAAAACTCAACATTCACCCCTCGGTCACATACATGCCTATCCCCCGCTGTGAGGCGATAAACGAACCGCCCACTACCCGGCGGCCGATGTAGAACACTGCCGACTGGCCCGGCGCAATGGCCGATGCCTCTTCGTGGAAGTGTACCAGCAGGCGGCCGTCGTCGAGCCGGCGCAGCGAACAGGGAATGGGACGGCTGCGGTAGCGGATGCGCACCGTCAGAGAGTCGCTGCCCATCACCTCGGCCTCATCGGTCAGTTGCTCCTGCTCGACCAGCATGTAGCGGGTACGCAACTGTTCGGCATCGCCCAGCATCACGGTGTTCTTCTGCGGATTTATCTTCAGCACATAGGCAGGCTTGCCGAGGGCAATCTCCAGCCCCTTACGCTGCCCGATGGTGTAGTAAGGGAAGCCCTTGTGTTCGCCTAACTTCACGCCTTCGGAGTTGACAAACCATCCTTTGCCTACCTCGGCGTCTATTTCGGGACAGTGCTGGCGCAGGAAGTCGCGATAGTCGCCCTGAATGAAGCAGACTTCCATGCTCTCGCCTTCGTCGGCCTTCAGCGTATAGCCCTTGTCGCGCAGATAATCGCGCACTTTCAGTTTGGTATATTCGCCCAAGGGGAAGATGCAGCGGCGCAACACGTCCTGCCCTAACCGCCAGAGGAAGTACGACTGGTCTTTCTTGTCGTCGTCGCCCGCCACGATATATATCTTTCCATTGCGTTCTTCCAGACGGGTATAGTGCCCCGTGGCTATGTAAGCGCACCCCAGACGGTCGGCCCACTCCGTAAGGATGCGGAACTTGAACAGGGGATTGCACATCACGCAGGGGTTCGGCGTACGTCCCTGACGGTATTCGTCGATGAAGTTCTGCACGATGATCTGCCGGAAAGCTTCACGCTCGTCGGCCACATGATGCTCGATGCCCATACTTTCGGCCAGCCGACGGGCCTCTACCGGTTCGTCGCCCCATACCCACATGGTCAGGCCTACTATGTCATACCCTTGTTCTTTCAACATCAGGCAGGTGGCGGTACTGTCGATGCCTCCGCTCATGCCTACCAGCACTTTCTTCTGCGTTCCGTCCATACTTCTATCCATCATAAAATTGCATGCGTTAGTCCTATATTCTTGAAACAAATCTGTGTAAACAGTACATCAATAATGAAATACCTGCCCCGTATGTTCAGTCACGGTGCAGAAAAAGGACTTCCGCCTGCAGTTTCCCATCTTCCGGCCGTCTGCTATGCTTCTGCCCGCAAGGCCGGACCTTAAAGTTCGAAATGCAAAAATACGTGTTTTCCAGGAAACTGCACAGCGTTTATTCCTTTTTATGACATCGGGGGAACGGCTACCCACCGACAACGGAAGCCGGGCCGTGTAACACAAATGAAACAAGTATGACACACGGACATAACACCTGTTTCCGACCTTTGCCGCCGAAAACCAACAGACAACAAGAAACAATGAAGAAAAACCTCCTGCTGCTGCTCATAGCCCTGCTGCCACTGGCCACCCAGGCTCAGGAAAAAGCCATCAACGAAGACGGAAAGAAAATCGATAAGGAAAAATTAGAAGGCAAGGATTACCTGCCCGAAGTACACGGTACCATCCGCTCGAAATACGAATACCAGACCGAAATGGGGGCCGGACGCTTCGAGGTACGCAATGCCCGCATCAGCCTGACGGGCAACATCCTGCCCAGCGTGGCCTACAAAGCCGAGATAGACCTGTCCGATGAAGGAGAAATCAAAATGCTGGATGCCTATGCCCGAATCTTCCCGCTCGAGGGGCTGACCGTGACGGCCGGACAGATGCGTGTGCCTTTCACCATCGATGCCCACCGCTCGCCCCACCAGCAATACTTTGCCAACCGTTCGTTCATCGCCAAGCAGGTGGGAAACGTGCGCGACGTCGGTCTGACGTTAGGTTACAAGCTGCCTACCGACATGCCCGTCAGCATCGAGGCCGGCCTGTACAACGGTTCGGGACTGACCAACCAGAAAGTGTGGCACAAGGAAGTGAACTACTCGGCCAAGGCCGAAATGTTCCTGACCAAAGGGCTGAACCTGACACTGAGCGTACAAGCCATCCAGCCGGAGGACATCCGGATGCAATCGTACGACATCGGCGCGTACTACGAGGCCGGACGCTTCCACATCGAAGGCGAGTACCTGTACAAAACCTACTCGAAGAATGCCTTTGACGATGTGCAGTCGGTAGATGCCTTTATCAACTACGACCTTCCGCTGAAAAACGGCCCCTTCACCAAGATGTCCTTCCTGGCACGCTACGACATGATGACCGACCAGAGCGACGCCAAAACCACCGACGAGACTACCGGCACCCTGATTACGACCGACTACAAGCGCCAACGCCTGACCGGCGGTATCACCCTGAGCCTCAGCAAGGCCTTCCGTACCGACCTGCGGCTGAACTTCGAAAAATACTTCTACGCCAAGCACAGCATCGCCAAGGAGTCGGAACAGGACAAGGTGGTGCTGGAACTGATGGTACGCTTTTAAACACACAGAAGGCAGTGCGGGACATCTGGTCCCACACCGCCATTCCTGCCACCCGTTTCGGCATCAGCCCAACGGATCTTCGCCCGGCTCGCCGGTGCCGCCACCATCTTCTGCAGTGCCACCGTCGGACGCCGGTACGCCACCCCACTCTTCCCACACGATGCGGGCATCGACCATGCTGCGCGTCAGCACCTTGTTGTTCACGTCGCGTTCCACTTCGGGGATGAAGCGCACACGTACGCCGTTAATCTGCTTCGGACTCACCTCCTCGGCCGTTTCCACTCCCTGCTTGTTGCAGGCGGCGGTGTAATAGAACGTTCCTACGCCGTCCAGCTTCACCGTGCGTCCCTGCGCCATAAAGTCGCTCAGCACGGCTCCCAGGTTCTCCATGATGGCGTACATGTCGCCTCGTGTCACCGTAGAGAGTCCGGCCAGTTTGTCGGCCACTTCGCGTGTGCTTACCGGTTTGCCCCAAGTGATGGACTGGGGATACCACAAATTGTTCACCTTCTTTTGTACTTTTCTGAAAAATGCCATAATAATAAAGTTTTAAACGGTTGATTAAAAACAGGTATTTATTCTCGCTTCGTCTGCCCGGGTCGGTAGTGGCTTCCGTCGTGAGGCCTCGCCGACGGTGTGCCTGTCCTCCCCCGAACCGACAGTGCAAAGTTAAGTCGGCAGGCAAGCAAAAGCAAGAAAAGGGCATCTACAGCGCACTTACTGCTACACACTGATAATCAAACGTTTAAACCAATCTACATCTCTACAAACATTCATCCGGACAGGGGGCAGGACGGTAGAGCAGGCAACGACAATCTCTACAACCGGAGATGGTAACGTGCTGATAATGAAGGGTAGCCGGGGAAGGGATCTCTACTAAAAGGGGGAGTAATAGGAATTTTGGTCAGATGCCAATATTCAGTTCATCCGTTGCCCATGCAACGGGGTTATCTGCTATATATTGGGCTATCCAGTTCAGTTCATTCTGATTGCGGACAATGTGATCGTAAAAACGAGGTTGCCAGCCGAAGGGCAAGCGGTGCTCTCGCACATAGCGGGTGACACCAACCTTGAATCCGCGAATGACGGATGCCAGATTTCGGGATTGCGGAGCGAATCGGTTGGCACAAGCCGGTAGAGACGCAAAATTTTGCGTCTCCTCCAAAGGGTGTGTTCCTCCCGAAGGGTGTGCCCCCAATGCATCATCTCCATGAATAATGACAATTCCATGAACATGATTAGGCATGACAACAAAATCGCCCAGTTCCACATGAGGGAAATGTTCGGGAATGGCACGCCAGCAGACATCAGCCTGCTCCCCCATTGCCGACAATTGCATATATGGTTCCGGCGCATCCACGATTTCCCCCAAATAGTGCTGTTTGCCAGCTGTGCAAATCGTTACGAAATATACGCCCCCGTCATAGGCATGCCACGGAACCCGTGCGGACGCAATCCGATATTTGTTTTGATATCTGTCTGTCATGCAGTTGACAAAGGTTAATCATTGGTTATAAATTCATTGCGCAGTGTAGAGACGCAAAATTTTGCGTCTCTACCAGTGGTAGGATATAAACCGAAGGCAAGGTAGTACAAAAAACTAAAATACACAAACTTGTGTGCCACTAATGCATACAGAAGACTAAGAAAAGGATGCGCACATGTAGAGACGCAAAATTTTGCGTCTCTACCACCGGCGGGATGCAAACCGAGGGCAAGATTATACGAATAATTTGAAGATACAAACGTGAGTACTAATTATGCATACAAAAGACGAAGAAAAGGCTAAGCACATGTAGAGACGCAAAATTTTGCGTCTCTACCACTGGCGGGATACAAACCGAGGGCAAGATTATACGAATAATTTGAAGATACAAACGTGAGTACTAAT
>CABROZ010000032.1 GCA_902472795.1 uncultured Bacteroides sp.
GATCCTGCTGTTTACGGCCGTTTGTTTCCTCATCTACCTCAGTGCACGCACCGTTATCTGGTTGCGCGGCTTGCTGTCGCTTAGCTTCCTGAAGAAGAAACAGAAGGCAGAAGCTCGCGAGGGCGAAGTACCCGAAGAGTTTACCGACTCGTGGACAGCGAAGGGTAAGCAGAAGCATACGAAAGCAGTGCCCGATGCTCCGAAGGACGAAGACGGCATGGATGAGGCGCGCGACGGAAAGCAGAAAGCCGCGAAGCCGGACGCGCCGCATGACAGCGAGGACGAGGAAGAAGCCGACAATCAGATTACGTTGGAACTCGACGGAAACCGTCCCGAAGACGGACACCGGAAGCGCGAGGGCGAAGAAGTGACAATGACCATCGAAACGCCCCCGGCCGACACGGTGGAACCCTTGCCAAACCATGAAGCAGGGAAAGAACCTGGATTCGAGGTGGAATCCGGCGAAGACGAGGAAGAGTATCACGGACCGGAACGGGAGCCCTATAACCCGCGTCTCGACCTGGAGAATTATCATTTCCCGACCATCGACCTGATGAAGCATTACGACGACAACGGCCCCACTATCGATATGGACGAACAGAATGCCAACAAGGATAAGATCGTCAATACCCTGCGCAGCTTCGGCATCGAGATCAGCACAATCAAGGCCACTGTCGGACCTACCGTTACCCTCTACGAGATCACTCCGGAACAAGGTGTCCGCATCTCGAAGATACGTGGCCTCGAGGATGACATCGCTTTGAGCCTGTCCGCATTGGGCATCCGTATCATAGCCCCCATACCGGGGAAAGGAACCATTGGCATCGAAGTGCCTAACTCCAATCCGAAGATCGTCTCGGGGCAGAGCATCATCGGGAGCAAGAAGTTTCAGGAATCGACCTACGACCTGCCTATCGCATTGGGCAAGACCATTACCAACGAAGTCTTTATGGTCGATTTGGCCAAGATGCCGCACGTGCTTGTTGCCGGTGCCACCGGACAGGGTAAGTCCGTCGGTCTGAATGCCATCATTACCTCATTATTATATAAGAAGCATCCGGCCGAACTGAAGTTCGTGCTGGTCGATCCGAAGAAGGTAGAGTTCAGTATCTATTCGGTGATCGAACATCATTATCTCGCCAAGTTGCCCGATGCGGAAGAGCCCATCATCACCGATGTGACAAAGGTGGTGCAGACACTCAATTCGCTCTGTATGGAAATGGATACGCGCTACGATTTGCTGAAGGCTGCACATGTCCGTAACATCAAGGAGTACAATGAGAAGTTCATCAACCGCCGCCTGAATCCCGAAAAAGGTCATAAGTACATGCCCTACATCGTGGTGGTGATTGATGAGTTCGGCGACCTGATTATGACGGCTGGTAAGGACGTGGAACTGCCCATCGCACGTATTGCCCAGCTGGCACGTGCCGTGGGTATCCACATGATTATTGCCACCCAACGACCTACGACCAATATCATCACCGGTACCATTAAGGCAAACTTCCCCGCTCGTATTGCCTTCCGTGTGTCGGCGATGGTCGATTCGCGTACCATCCTCGACCGACCCGGAGCCAATCAGCTGATCGGACGCGGCGATATGCTGTTCCTGCAGGGAGCCGATCCGGTACGCGTGCAGTGTGCATTCATCGATACGCCCGAAGTAGCCGAGATAACCAAGTTTATTGCCCGTCAGCCGGGTTACCCTACAGCCTTCTATTTGCCCGAGTATGTGGACGAGAATGCCGGAGGCGATCCGGGCGATGTGGATATGGGACGTCTCGACCCCCTGTTCGAGGATGCGGCTCGCCTGATTGTCATTCATCAGCAAGGCTCTACCTCGCTCATTCAGCGTAAGTTCTCCATCGGGTATAACCGTGCGGGTCGCATCATGGATCAGTTGGAGAAAGCCGGGATCGTAGGGCCGGCGCAAGGCAGTAAGCCGCGTGAGGTGTGCTGCGTAGATGAGACTGATTTGGAGATGCGTCTGAACAATTTGCAGTAATCCTATGTTTTGATTTATTTGAATCTTCATTCTTTGTTGTAGTAAATAAGCATGAAAATCTATAGATATCTGCTCGTATTGAGTTTGTTTTGCCTGACTTCATGGTCGGCCCTTGCGCAGCAGTCGCAGGCCCAGGCAAAAACCATCATGGACCGCACCGCCGAAGCTTTCCGTCAGGCGGGAGGCATCAAGGCTGCGTTTACCGTGCGTACGCGCGACGGGGCATCCGGTGGAACGATTTGTCTGAAAGGGGAGAAGTTTGTACTCGACAGCGAGGGGATAAAGACCTGGTTTGACGGTCGTACGCAGTGGAGCTACGTCGCATCGAATGACGAAGTGAATATCACGGAACCGACCCCGGAGGAACTGCAGTCTTTGAATCCGTATGCCTGGCTGTATATGTATAAGCAAGGCTATAAGTTGAAGATGGGAAAGAACAATGGCGCGGATAAGTCGCTGTATGAAGTCGTAATGACTTCTACCGATCCGCAGCAGGATTTGCAGTGTATCATCCTGTATGTGGCGAAGAATACGTATCGCCCTCTCAAAATAAGCATGGCTCAGCGGGGAGGAAAGAATGTGACACTGATTGTGGTCAACGATTTCCGAACCAGACAGTCGTATGCGGACAGCTTCTTTGTCTTCGATAAGAAGGCTTATCCGACGGCAGAGGAAATTGACCTGAGGTAAGCCGAAACGGTAGAAGCAATCCGACGCGAACCTTTCATGCGATACGTCGTTTCGGGACTGTTCGGACAGGCTTCCGCAGCATCAGCGCATCAAGGTGAAGGGAGATTCATAGATAGCATCATATTATAAAAAAGAAATAGTATATGGAAACAGAAAAAGTAAGATGCCTGATTATAGGCTCCGGTCCTGCCGGATATACAGCCGCGATTTATGCCGGCCGTGCCAATCTCTCGCCGGTGTTGTACGAGGGGTTGCAACCGGGCGGACAATTGACAACGACCACCGATGTGGAAAACTTCCCCGGCTATCCCGAGGGCATCACCGGACCGCAACTGATGGAAGACTTGCGCAAGCAGGCCGAACGGTTCGGTACCGATTTGCGCTATGGGGTGGCTACTGCAGCCGATTTGAGCCAACGGCCTTATAAGATCACCATTGATGAAGAGAAGGTAATCGAAGCCGAAACACTGATTATAGCCACCGGAGCAACTGCCAAATACCTGGGACTGGAAGACGAGAAAAAGTATGCGGGCATGGGTGTCAGTGCCTGTGCTACATGCGACGGCTTCTTCTATCGCAAAAAGACAGTTGCGGTAGTCGGGGGCGGCGATACGGCTTGCGAAGAGGCTTCCTATTTGGCCAGTCTGGCATCGAAGGTCTATCTGATTGTGCGCAAGCCTTTCCTGCGTGCCTCTAAAATCATGCAGGAGCGTGTGCTGAACAATGATAAGATCGAAGTCTTGTTCGAACACAATGCCGTAGGTCTGTATGGTGAAAACGGAGTAGAAGGCGTGCATCTGGTAAAACGTATGGGGCAGCCTGATGAAGAACGTTACGACCGTGCCATTGATGGATTCTTCTTGGCGATAGGTCACGAACCCAACTCAAAAATCTTCAAACCTTACTTGGATACCGACGAAGTGGGTTACATCCTGACGGAACCCGGTACGCCACGAACTAAGCTTCCGGGTGTGTTCGCTGCCGGTGACGTGGCCGATCCTCATTATCGTCAGGCCATTACTGCTGCAGCTAGCGGATGCAAAGCAGCAATCGAAGCAGAACGATTCCTCCAGTTAGGATAAAAAAGAAAGCAGGCGGCGATGCACTTATAGTGTACAAGCCGCCCTGCTACCTATAACTTTCACTGAGAATAAATGATCGGGTCGTTTTTTTCTCAGTTAAGGAAAAATATTTTTCTAACCGGTTAGCTATATTTTCCTAACCGGAGATGCATTATCCGATCTTACTGATTTTTTTCAGTTTCTCTTCGTCGATGATTTTGATTTTCCGTCCGTCGATGGTGATGAGGCGTTCCGTGGCAAATTGTGAGAGGGTACGTATCGCATTCGATGTCGTCATGTTTGATAGATTGGCCAGATCCTCTCGTGACAGGTAAATACTCAGTGTGGAACCATCTTCTTCCAAGCCGTAACTTTCTTTTAAGAACAACAGCGATTCTGCCAGTCTTCCCCGGATATGCTTTTGTGTCAGGTTGACTGTGCGTTCATCGGCAATACCGAGGTCAATGGACAGCTGTTTGATGAAGAACATAGCCAGATTGTTGTTTTGTGTGACCAATGTCATGATGGCAGTCATTGGGATAAGGCAGATGATGGATGGTTCGAAAGCTGTGGCAGCAGTGACGTAGTCTTCCTTGGCAAAATAAGCACGGTATCCGAAATATTCGACAGGCTTAATCATTCGAATAATCTGACTTCTTCCACCTACTCCGTCTTTATGTATTTTGACTTTGCCTGTCAACAGGCACATCAGGGAAGTCGGGGTTTCTCCTTCACAATAGATCACTTCGTTCTTCTTATAATTCTGGAGGGTAAAGTGGTTGGAAAGAAACTCCCTTTGTTCCTCATTAAGAGGCGACCACATATCGGCTATTAGTTCCGGAATATTTATATCTGATAAGTTTATTTTCACCATACTGCTGCAAAACTGTGTTCTACAGCACAAATGTAGAAAGAAAAAATCAAATATTACGCATTTGATAGAAAAATGTGCAAGATTTTTGTAAAAACTAAGTTTGTTGACTGAATTACTATAGAAAAACAGGTTGGACATTCCTGCTTTTAGGGGGCGGTATGTCCAACCTATTTGGAAAAAGTGGGAAAAGTACCGTTACTTATTTTGTAAATAAAAGTTCTCTGTACTTCGGCAATGGCCATATTTCATCATCTACTTCCATCTCTAAATGGTCGATGTGATCACGGATGCTTGTCAGGTACGGACGGACATTTTCTTCGTATGCAAATGCCTTGTCTTTGTAGTTGTCCATGTGATTGGCTACTTTGCGGGCTTCTGTCATTTCTCGTACTTGCATTTTGATGGCTGTAACCCTGCGGGAAATCTCACGGATCAGTTCTTTGCGGTCGGCACTAAGCACTTCGTATTCTTCGGGCGAGAACGTTTCGCGTAATCCGCGCAGGTTTTCTAACAGTCTGTTCTGGTAGCTGACTGCTGTCGGAACAATATGGTTGATGGCCAGATCGCCTAACACACGGCTCTCGATTTGCACTTTCATGGTGAACTTTTCCAATTCTACTTCGAGTCGGCTTGCCAGCTCGGTTTCGTTGAAAATGTGCTCACCGATGAGAACGGCCTTTGATTGGTTGTCCATGTAGCGCATCAGTGCTTCGGGCACGTGGCAGATGTTGGTCAGTCCCCGTCGGGCCGCTTCTTGTTTCCATTCTTCCGAATAACCGTCGCCTTCGAAGCGGATGGGTTCGGAGGCAATGATAGCCTCTTTCAGTGTCCGGAAGATAGCTTCTTCTTTACTGATGCCCTCTTCCATTGCTTTGTCGATGGAAGCTTTGAATTCGTTCAGTTGGTTGGCCATGGCTGCATTGATGGCAATCATGGCAGCAGCACAATTGGATGATGAACCGGCTGCTCTGAATTCAAAACGATTTCCGGTGAAAGCAAAAGGTGAAGTACGGTTGCGGTCGGTGGTGTCCAAAAGTATCTCGGGAATACGTTCAATGCCCAGCTTCAGCGTGGTCTTTTCTTCGGCTGTCATCTTGTTGTCGCTTATCTGGCGTGAGAATTCATCGAGGATGCCGCTCAATTGTTTTCCAAGGAAAATGGACAGAATAGCCGGTGGCGCTTCGTTGGCTCCTAATCGGTAACTGTTTCCTGCACTGCTGATAGAGGCTCGTAGCAGGTCTTGGTTTTTATATACCATCATCAGGACGTTTACCAGAAATGTGAGGAACAGCATGTTGCTTTTCGGATTCTTACCGGGAGCAAAAAGATTGATGCCGGTGTTGGTACAGAGCGACCAATTGTTGTGTTTTCCGGAACCGTTGACTCCGTTATATGGCTTTTCGTGCAACAAAACGGCAAAATTATGTTTCCGTGCTATGCGTTTCATCAAATCCATGACCAGCTGATTGTGGTCATTGGCAAGATTGACATTTTCAAAGATAGGTGCTAATTCAAACTGATTGGGGGCAACTTCGTTGTGGCGTGTTTTTACGGGAATGCCTAATTTATGGCATTCTATTTCCAGCTCTTTCATGAAGGCTGTCACTCTGGGGGGGATAGAGCCAAAGTAATGGTCTTCGAGTTGTTGGTCTTTGGCTGAAGAGTGCCCCATTAGTGTGCGTCCTGTCAGACACAGGTCGGGGCGGGCATTATAAAGTGCCAGATCAACTAAGAAGTATTCTTGTTCCCAACCTAAGTTGGCAAATACACGGGTAATGTTCTTGTCGAACAATTGGCATACTTCGGTTGCAGCCTTGTCAACTGCTGCAAGTGCCTTCAGTAAAGGTGTTTTGTAGTCCAATGCTTCGCCTGTGTAGGAAATGAAGATGGTAGGGATACATAAGGTTGTATCCACTACGAATGCCGGTGACGAAACGTCCCATGCAGTATATCCGCGTGCCTCAAAGGTGTTTCTGATGCCTCCATTGGGGAAAGATGAGGCGTCAGGCTCCTGCTGGATGAGCAGTTTCCCGGAGAAACGTTCGATGACTTCTGAATCTTCGCCAAACTCGATAAAGCCATCATGCTTCTCGGCTGTGCCATCGGTCAGCGGTTGAAACCAGTGGGTGTAGTGGGTAACGTTCAGGGATTTGGCCCAGCTTTTCATGCCGTTGGCAATTAAATCGGCCATTTCACGGCTGATAGGTGTACCTTTTTCAATGGCGTCTTTTACAGCTTTGTAGGCTTCTTTAGGCAGGTATTCCTGCATCTTCTTCCGGTCGAAAACATGGCTGCCGTAGTAATCGGACAGCTTGTTCGAGGGAATAGTGACTTCCAGGGGGCGACGATTGGCCAACTCCTGTAAAGCAAAAAATCTCATTTTTGACATGGTTGTCTTTTCTTTTTGTTGGTTGTTTGGCTGCAAAAATACACCTTTTTTTCTATATTTGCCCCTGTCTATAATGAGATATTACGAGTGAAACGTTTTATATATATATATGTAGGACTCATTGTGTCGCTTTTGTGCTTTTCGGAGGCGATGGGTAAGGATGTCCCCAATGTGTATGGTAAACGTGGTATTTCGGCAGATTCGATTATGGAGAAGGTCATTTTCTTCGCTCCGTTTTACGAAAGTATTGTCGATGAATATCGTGCCGAACTTTATATTAAAGGACGGGTCAATATCCGTAAAAAGAATCATATTATCCGTTTTTTGCCTACGATGTTTCGGGTGCGAAAAGGGGTAAACGAGTATATGATGGAGACCTACAGTGATTTGCACTTTACTGCTCCGGACATATACGACCAAAAGGTTAAAGCCAGTGTAGGGACTGCTTCGGAGTTTTGGCAAGCTGACGGGCGATTGCTGGAATATTTTCACATAAATGTTTATTCCTCCACTTTGCTTTATGATAAATTGCTGTCTCCGTTGGCCCGCAATGCCAAAAAGTATTATACCTATTACATTGACTCCATAATGGGGCCTGAGTTCAATCGTCAATATAAAATCCGCTTTATTCCCAAAAGCAAAAGCTTTCAGTTGGTCGGTGGATACATGATTGTCAGTGACAATGTGTGGAGCATTCGTGAGATTCGTTTTGCGGGACGTTCCGAACTGTTTCGTTATGACAATTTGTTGAAGATGGGTGAAGTCGGGGAGCCTGACGAATTCCTGCCCATTCATTATTCGGTAGAAGGATCCTTTCGTTTTTTGGGAAATGTGATAGACGGTAGTTATACGGCTTCGCTCAAGTATAACGAAATTTCTCAGAAAGAAGGAGTACGAGACATCGAAAAACAAGATAAATCGAGATACGATCTGACTGAATCTTATACGTTAAGCAATGATACGAACGCGTATCAGCGTGATACGGCTTCTTTCAATTTATTGCGTCCCATACCTCTTACCGAACACGAACAGTTGTTGTATCAGAACTATTTTTTGCATCGCGATACGGCAGGTGTGAAGAAGAAAATAGTAAATAAAAATCTTGAATTCTGGGGACAGATAGGAGATGCGCTTATTAGTCGATATACGGTTAATCTGGATAAATTGGGCAGTGTGCGATGCTCGCCGTTGATCAATCCTTTGCTTTTAAGTTACAGTGGTTCGAACGGAATATCCTATCGGCAGGAGTTTAAATACAATCGGTTGTTCTCTGGTGACCGTCTTTTGAGGATAGTTCCACGAATCGGATATAACTTTACGCAAAAAGAATTTTATTGGAGGGTAAGAAGCGATTTTGATTACTGGCCCCGCAAGCGTGCGGCTTTGCATATAGAGTTTGGTAACGGTAACCGGATTTATAGTAGTGATGTACTTGACGATTTAAAGGCTATTCCGGACAGTTTGTTCGATTTCAATCAGATTCATTTGGATTATTTCAAGGATTTGTATCTGAATGTAGAGCACAGTTGGGAAATAGTCAATGGTTTGACACTGGATTTGGGTCTGTCGATTCACCGGCGTACGGAGGTAGAACGTTCTAATTTTGAAATTGTCTTTCCTGATACGCCTCCTGTCGCACGCTCTACGACAGACGAGCCGGCTGATCTTCCCGGTTTCGATCCGGAAATCCTGAATAAGTTTAGGCATACTTATAACAGTTTCGCCCCGAGGGTGCGTTTGACATGGAAGCCTGGACAGTATTATTACATGAATGGGGATCGTAAGGTGAACCTGAATTCAAAATACCCTACAATATCGGTTGACTGGGAACGTGGTATTGGAGGACTCCTTAAGAACTCCGGAAGTTACGAACGGGTTGAAGTTGATTTTCAGCACAATGTACCTTTGGGGCTGATGCGCGATTTGTATTTCCGACTTGGCTGGGGCGCATTCACGCGGCAGGAAGAACTTTACTTTGTGGATTTTGCCAACCTTCGCCGTTCCAATCTTCCTACAGGTTGGAACGATGATATCGGTGGGGTGTTTCAGTTGTTGGATGGTCGCTGGTACAACTCTTCGCGAAAGTATGCACGCGCTCACGTTGTTTATGAAGCACCTTTTTTGCTGATCAAACATTTGAATAAATATACGCAATATGTGTTGAATGAGCGTTTGTATTTCAATATGCTGTTTGTGCCTCACTTGAATCCTTATCTTGAATTTGGCTACGGTATTGGTACACATATATTTGATTTTGGAGTATTTGCCAGTTTTGCCAATTGGCAGTATCAGGAGATTGGAGTCAAGTTCACATTCGAATTGTTCAATCGGTGATGCAGGTGAAGTGGAACTGACTGTTCTTTTATGGAGGATGCTTTTGAAAGAATGTGAAGTGCACATCGATTGAGTAGAGAAAGTATATACTTCTTCACTTTTTTCTCATTGTTTTTAGATAGAAGTTTTTGCTGTTCAAGAAAATACTATTATCTTTGCGCCCGATTTATTGAGTCAATATAAAGTCTCACTTAATTAACGAGTTAAACAAACAATTTTATTAATGGAAAATTTAAAAAATGTTGCTCCCATTGAAGACTTCAACTGGGATGCGTACGAAAACGGTGAAACCGTAACTAACGTAAGTCATGAGGACTTGGAAAAGGCGTATGACAATACGCTGAACAAAATTAACGACCGTGAGGTTGTTGACGGTACCGTAATCGCAATGAACAAGCGTGAAGTAGTTGTGAACATCGGTTACAAATCAGACGGTATCATTCCGATGAGTGAATTCCGTTACAATCCCGATTTGAAGGTTGGTGATACTGTAGAAGTATTCATCGAAAATCAGGAAGACAAGAAAGGACAGTTGGTCCTGTCTCACCGCAAAGCACGCGCTACCCGTTCTTGGGATCGTGTTAACGCAGCGTTGGAAAACGAAGAAGTTATCAAGGGTTACATCAAGTGCCGCACAAAGGGTGGTATGATTGTAGATGTATTCGGCATCGAAGCTTTCTTGCCGGGTTCTCAGATCGATGTGAAACCTATCCGTGACTATGACGTATTCGTAGGAAAGACAATGGAATTCAAGGTTGTTAAGATCAATCAGGAATTCAAGAACGTAGTTGTTTCTCACAAGGCTCTGATCGAGGCTGAACTGGAACAACAGAAGAAGGAAATTATCAGCAAACTCGAGAAAGGACAAGTTCTCGAAGGAACTGTTAAGAATATTACATCTTATGGCGTATTCATCGACTTGGGTGGCGTAGATGGTTTGATCCACATCACAGACCTGTCTTGGGGCCGTGTAAGCGATCCGCACGAAGTTGTAGAACTCGACCAGAAACTGAACGTTGTTATTCTGGACTTCGACGATGAAAAGAAACGTATCGCTTTGGGCTTGAAGCAACTCACTCCGCATCCTTGGGATGCTCTCGATCCTAACTTGAAGGTTGGCGATCATGTGAAGGGTAAAGTTGTCGTAATGGCTGACTACGGTGCATTCATTGAAATCGCTCCGGGTGTTGAAGGCCTGATCCACGTATCTGAAATGTCTTGGAGCCAGCACCTGCGTTCTGCACAAGACTTCATGAAGGTAGGTGATGAAGTAGAAGCTGTAGTCCTGACACTCGATCGTGAAGAACGTAAGATGTCTTTGGGTATCAAACAGCTGAAACCGGATCCATGGGAAACTATCGAAGAAAAGTATCCTGTAGGCAGCAAGCATATTGCTAAGGTTCGCAACTTCACTAACTTCGGCGTATTTGTAGAAATCGAAGAAGGTGTTGATGGTTTGATTCACATCTCTGACTTGTCTTGGACGAAGAAAGTTAAGCATCCGTCTGAGTTTACTCAAATCGGTGCTGATATCGAAGTTCAGGTATTGGAAATCGACAAGGAGAACCGTCGTCTCAGCTTGGGTCACAAGCAGCTCGAAGAAAATCCTTGGGATGTATTCGAAACTGTATTTACTGTAGGTTCCGTACACGAAGGTACTATCATCGAAATGTTGGATAAGGGTGCTGTTGTAGCTCTGCCTTATGGTGTTGAAGGTTTCGCTACTCCGAAACACCTCGTTAAGGAAGACGGTACACAGGCTCAGTTGGATGAGAAACTGCCGTTCAAGGTTATCGAGTTCAACAAAGATGCAAAACGCATCATCTTGTCTCACAGCCGTATTTTCGAAGATGCTGCAAAGGCTGAAGAAAGAGCCGAAAAGAAGGCTGCTAAGAAAGCCAACAGCAAGAAAGAAGAAACTCCGCTGATCCAGAACCAAGCTGCATCTACTACATTGGGTGACATCGACGCTCTGGCTGCCTTGAAAGAACAAATGGAAGCTGAAAAGAAGTAATTTAGCTTCATTGCATAGATTTTTTGAGTTGAGAAGGGCGCTTGTCGTAAAAAACAAGTGCCCTTTCTTTTTATGATAACGGTATGGAAAAGTTTGAGCTACATATTCTGGGATGTGGGTCGGCATTGCCCACTACACGTCATTTTCCTACTTCGCAGGTATTGAATATTCGCGATAAATTATATATGATTGATTGTGGGGAAGGCGCACAGTTGCAGTTCCGTAAATCGCGTTTGAAGTTTTCGAGGTTGAATCATATCTTCATCTCTCATCTTCACGGTGACCATTGTTTTGGGTTGTTGGGACTGATTTCTACGCTCAATCTTTTAGGACGTACAGCCGAACTACATATCTATTCACCCAAAGGCTTGGACCAGCTGTTGAGGCCAATGCTTGATTTTTTCAATCATCAGATGACTTATCAGGTCATTTTTCATGAGTTCGATACTGCAGAACCTGCCATGATATACGAAGATCGTTCCATTACGGTCACAACCATTCCCTTGCGTCACCGCTTGCCCTGTTGTGGTTTCCTGTTTGCAGAGAAACCTCGGCCGAGTCATATTGTTCGTGAAATGATCGATTTCTATCAGGTACCCGTTTACGAACTCAATCGCATTAAAAACGGAGCTGATTTTGTAACACCGGAGGGGGAAGTTATCGCCAATTCGCGATTGACTCGTCCTTCAGATCCGCCACGGAGTTATGCCTATTGCTCCGACACCTGTTATCTTCCGGATCTGGCAATGAAGTTGAAAGGGGTCGATTTGTTGTTTCATGAAGCTACTTTTGCCGAGGCAGATGCTGCACGTGCAAAGGAAACCTTTCATACTACGGCAACTCAGGCTGCACAGTTGGCAAAGGATTCAGAGGCAAAGGCTCTGTTGATCGGACATTTTTCGGCGCGCTACGATGATGAAACCGACTTGTTGGAAGAGGCTTCCGCCATATTTCCTGCAACGAGACTTGCACAGGAGACGCTTTGTGTACAGGTGGGGGAAGATTTCTCTCGGAGCTGAATTAAACTTTTATTCTGAACGAATGTCTAAACGATAAATATGCATAGATAAATATGAATTCTTCTTATAATGAACGCGAGGTGTTGGCACTTTTGCAGGAAGAAAGCACGCAGAAGCGAGGATTTGAAATGATTGTAGCCCAATATAGCGAGCAGCTGTATTGGCAAATCCGGCGCATGGTGCTTTCGCACGAAGATGCTAACGATCTGCTTCAGAATACTTTTATCAAAGCATGGACCAACATTGATTATTTTCGAGCTGAGGCTAAAATATCTACCTGGCTCTATCGTATTGCCTTGAATGAATGTCTGACTTTCTTGAACAAGCAGCGTGCCGTGTCCACGGTGTCGTTGGACGATCCCGAAGCAAATACGATTGAGAGACTTGAAAGTGATCCGTATTTCTCGGGCGACAAGATCCAGCTTGCTTTGCAAAAGGCATTGTTGACGTTGCCGGAAAAACAACGCATGGTGTTCAACCTGAAATACTATCAGGAGATGAAATACGAAGAAATGTCGGAGATATTTGGCACTTCGGTTGGGGCTTTGAAGGCTTCTTACCATTATGCCGTGAAGAAGATTGAGAAATTTTTGGAGGACGAGTATTAAACCTTCAACCGTAAAAGTTGTCTAAAAAAACAGAAAGGAGACTTTTTATGAAAGAAGAAGATAACATTTTGAGAAAGGTGGGAACAGAGAACCCTTTCCGTGTGCCTGAAGGATATTTTGAAGGGTTGACTTCGGATATTATGAATAAGCTTCCTGAAAAAGAGAAGGTCGCTTTTGTACAGAAAGAACCTACCATGTGGGATAAGGTAAAGCCGTGGATTTATATGGCTGCCATGTTTGCAGGAGCAGCTTTGATTATCCGGGTGGCTTCTTCTGACCGGCAGGAGGCTCCGAAGACCGAATATGTGGCAGCCGAAGATGCTGACAAGGAAATGCAATACATCAATGAGGTAGTAGATAACTCCATGTTGGACGATTATTCGCTTTATGTTTACCTGACTGATGTTGAGGCGGAATGAAACAAGGACTTATAACAAAAGAATAATGAAAAAACTGAGTGTATTGATTGTGGTGTTGTGCAGTTGCGTCTCGATGCTATGGGCGGCTGATGGATGCGATCAACACCGTTTGAGCAGGGAAGAATTTCGTGCAAAACAACAGGCTTTTATAACGAAAAATGCCGGACTTAGTAAAGAAGAAGCTGACAAGTTCTTTCCCGTTTACTTTGAATTGCAGGATCGTAAGAAGCAGCTGAACGATGAGGCGTGGGATTTGCTTCGTAAGGGAAAAGATGATAATACGACCGATGCACAATATGGCGAGATTCTGGAAGGTGTTTACGATGCTCGTATGGCTTCAGACCGGTTGGATAAGACTTATCTTGAAAAGTTCAGAAAGATTCTGCCCTATAAGAAGATTTATTTGGTGCAAAGGGCTGAAATGCGTTTCCAAAGAGAGTTGTTGAAGGGAATGCAGCGAAATGAAAAAAGACCCGGAAAGCCACAACGATAGTTCAGTGGTTGGGAAAAATAGGTATTGTTTATCATATGATTAAGGCCGACTTCAAATTATTTTTTGGAGTCGGCCTTTTTCTTGCAGAAGTCTTAGGAATCAATTCTTTCCCTGTGATTCATCGGACTTTTCCGTCTGTTTTTCCAGTTCCTTTGCTTCGTTCCACAGTTTGTCCATCTCGGCTAAGCTCATGTCGTGCAGGTTGCGGCCTTCCTTGATGGTGTGGGCTTCCAGATAGTTGAAGCGGCGGATGAATTTCTGGTTGGTGTGTTCCAGCGCGTTGTCGGGATTGATCTTGTAGAGGCGGGCAGCATTGATGAGGCTGAACAGAACGTCGCCGAACTCTTCTTCGGCTTTCTGTTTGTCCATATTGGCTACTTCGGCCTGAAACTCCTGAATTTCTTCCTTCACCTTGTCCCATACTTGTTCACGTTCTTCCCAGTCGAAACCTACGTTGCGTGCCTTGTCCTGAATGCGATAGGCTTTGATGAGCGTGGGCAAGGCGGCGGGCACACCACTCAACACGGTTTTGTTTCCACCTTTTTCTTTCAGCTTCAGCTGTTCCCAGTTTTCCACTACCTGAGCGGCGCTTTCGGCTTTGGCATCGCCGAATACGTGCGGATGGCGGTAGATGAGCTTTTCGCAGAGGCGGTCGCAGACGTCCTTGATGTCGAAGTCGCCTGTCTCGCTGCCTATCTTGGCGTAGAAGGCCACGTGCAGCAGAACGTCGCCCAGCTCCTTGCAGATGTCTTGCTTGTCGTCGCGCATCAGGGCGTCGCACAGTTCGTACGTTTCTTCAATGGTGTTGGGGCGCAGACTCTCGTTGGTCTGTTTGCGGTCCCACGGACATTTCTCGCGCAGTTCGTCCAGTATGTCGAGGAAGCGTCCGAAAGCTTCCATCTGTTCTTTACGTGTATGTTGCATAATCGTTGTTGGTTTTAAAAATCTCGGGCAAAGGTACAAAGTTTTTTTCAGATAAAGTGCTGAGAACGAAACATTAGTAGTTTCCTTCCGTTTCCAGCTTAGGAAACTCCCGTTTCCTGCTTAGGATACGGCCGTTCCCTCCTTAGGATACGAGCGTTTCCTCCTTAGGGAACGGGCGTAACCTCTTGTGGAAACGGAGGGGATAACAGAGGTGGATGAGGGAAACTGAGTTTAGTGTTTGTCCTTCTGCCTCATTTCGTACGAAATCAGCAGTCCTACCACTTGCGAATAGTTCTGTCGTCCGCTTTCAATTTTGTTGCCTTTCAGGTAGAGGTCGTACATCCAGTCTTGTATCGAGCCGATGAGGGGGCTGTACTTTTCAGTCCAGTACAGTCGGTTCTGCTCGTAGACTTCGACCACTTCGGGACGGATGCGGCCGGCAAGGGCTTCGAATTCTTCCTGCGTGAGCAGTGGGCGAGCGTTGGACAGCACGTGAGGCAGCAGAGACAGGTAGCCGCTGAACGGGTACATACCTGATAGGCGTAGAAGTTGGCCTCGGCCTCGCTGGTGATGCCCAGCAGGTGGGCCAGTTCGTGGGTGTAGGTGGCAGGGTACTGGTTGGGCAACAGGTCGCCGTTGACGGTGAATTCGCAGAAGAACGGCCCCATGCTGCCCGTCACGCCCACGGCAGAAATGAACGGTGTGAAAACCATGGTCTTCACACGTGGTTGCGGATGGAAAGGCCGGTGTACGGCCAGTTCGGGAGCTATGTGGTTGTAGCCTTCGACGGCGGCGTCGCGTATCAGGCGTTTATCGGTGAGGGGTTGAGGCGTGAAGCTGGCATTCAGGCTGTCGATGTAGCGGTCGGCGAAATCCAGAAAGACTTCTTTGGAGTATTCGGCCGGCTCGATGCCGGTGCGCGCGTAAAATCCCGGTTGCGAGTAATTCAGTCCCCACGCCAGGTAGAACCAGGCATATACCCAAAGCAGATATTCGCCCACCTTGCGAAGCGCACGTAGCAGTCGCTGTTTGCGGCGGACGACGGCATAGACCGGATAGAGCACTACCCATGCGATGCTGAGGGCGATGAACACATCGCCAATGGCAAAGGGGAAGAGGGCCGAGAAGGCCGAAAGTACATAAGCGATGCCGGGGTAGAGGTGCTGGGCATACCACTGTCCCCACGAAGGAATCTGCTGGGTCAGGACGACGTACAGCAACAGAAGCAGCAACAGGCCGTGACGGGGTCTGACATGCGAGCGTATGCGTGTGAACGTGCGATTCATATAAAGCGGATGTTTTTTTAGAAGAATGCTCCGGCAAAAGTAATACTAATTTTGAAAATCCTGTCCGTCAGTATCGCCGGATGCCAATAAATTTGTAAATTTGCCGCCAAATAAACTATAATCAATGATTTGAAGACAATGGAATTAGCAAGTAAGTACAATCCCGCTGATGTGGAAGGGAAGTGGTACCAGTATTGGTTGGACCACAAACTGTTCAGTTCGAAACCCGATGGTCGTGAGCCTTACACCGTCGTCATCCCGCCCCCCAACGTCACCGGAGTATTGCACATGGGACACATGTTGAATAATACCATTCAAGATATTCTGGTGCGTCGTGCCCGTATGGAAGGCAAGAATGCCTGCTGGGTGCCGGGTACCGACCATGCCTCGATAGCCACCGAAGCCAAAGTGGTGAACAAACTGGCTGCACAGGGCATCAAGAAGACCGACCTGACGCGTGAGGAATTTCTGAAACACGCCTGGGACTGGACACACGAACACGGAGGCATCATCCTGAAACAGCTCCGCAAGCTGGGCGCATCGTGCGACTGGGACCGCACTGCTTTCACCATGGACGAGATACGCAGCCGTAGCGTCATCAAGGTATTTGTCGATCTGTTTAACAAAGGTCTGATTTACCGTGGCGTACGTATGGTGAACTGGGACCCCAAGGCACTTACCGCCCTGAGCGACGAGGAAGTCATCTATAAGGAAGAGCACAGCAAGCTCTACTACCTGAGATATTACGTTGCCGACGACGACCTGTCGGGCGAGACCGGTGCCGAAGGCGAAGTCGTGCACCGCGATGCCGAAGGCCGCCGTTATGCAGTGGTAGCCACCACACGTCCGGAAACCATCATGGGCGATACGGCCATGTGTATCAATCCGGCCGATCCCAAGAACCAGTGGCTGAAAGGCAAGAAGGTGATTGTGCCGCTGGTAGGCCGCGTAATCCCTGTCATTCAGGACAGTTATGTCGATATCGAGTTCGGTACCGGCTGTCTGAAAGTGACTCCGGCTCACGACGTGAACGACTACATGCTGGGCGAGAAGTACAACCTGCCGAGCATCGACATCTTCAACGACAACGGCACCCTGAGCGAAGCCGCTGGCCTGTATGTAGGTATGGACCGCTTCGACGTGCGCAAGCAGATTGAGAAAGACCTGGACGAAGCCGGATTGCTGGAGAAAGTAGAAGCGTATACCAACAAGGTAGGTTTCTCCGAACGTACCAATGTGCCCATCGAACCGAAGCTCTCCATGCAGTGGTTCCTCAAGATGCAGCACTTTGCCGACATGGCTTTGCCGCCGGTAATGAACGACGAACTGAAGTTCTATCCGGCTAAATATAAGAACACCTACAAGAACTGGTTGGAGAACATCAAGGATTGGTGTATCAGCCGTCAGCTGTGGTGGGGACACCGCATTCCGGCTTACTACCTGCCCGAAGGTGGATACGTTGTAGCCGAGACTGCCGAACAGGCACTGGAACTGGCCAAAGCCAAGACCGGCAATGCAGACATGACACTGGCCGACCTGCGTCAGGACGAGGACTGTCTGGATACGTGGTTCTCTTCGTGGTTGTGGCCCATCTCGCTGTTCGACGGCATCAACAATCCCGGCAACGAAGAAATCAAATACTATTATCCTACCAGCGACCTGGTGACAGGACCGGATATTATCTTCTTCTGGGTGGCCCGTATGATTATGGCCGGTTACGAATACATGGGCGATATGCCATTCAAGAACGTATACTTCACCGGTATCGTGCGCGACAAGCTCGGCCGTAAGATGTCCAAATCGCTCGGCAACTCGCCCGACCCGCTGGATCTGATCGAGAAGTACGGTGCCGACGGTGTACGTATGGGAATGATGCTTTCGGCTCCTGCCGGAAACGACATCCTCTTCGACGATGCATTGTGCGAACAGGGACGTAACTTCAACAACAAGATATGGAATGCTTTCCGCCTCGTTAAAGGTTGGGAAGTAAGCGACGATGCCGCTGTGCCCGAAGCTGCCGAGCTGGCTATGCACTGGTTCGACGCCAAGCAGAATGCCGTAGCAGCCGAAGTAGCTGACTTGTTTGGCAAGTATCGTCTGAGCGAAGCGCTGATGGCAGTTTACAAACTGTTCTGGGACGAGTTCTCGGCCTGGTATCTGGAGATGATCAAGCCTGCTTACGGACAGCCCGTCAGCCGCAAGGTGTACGATACGACCATTGCTTTCTTCGACAACTTGCTGCACCTGCTGCATCCGTTCATGCCTTTCATCACCGAAGAGCTGTGGCAGCACATTGCCGACCGCAAGGATGGCGAAAGCCTGATGGTAAGCCCGATGGCTGCTCCTGCTGCCTACGACGAAGAGCTGCTTAAGCAGTTCGAGGCTGTGAAGGAAGTAATCAGTAATATCCGTGCCATCCGTCTGCAGAAGAATATCGCCCAGAAAGAAGAGCTGGAGTTGCAGGTGGTAGGTGAAAATCCGGTAGCTGCTTATACGGCAGTCATCACTAAGATGTGCAACCTTTCTGCCATTCAGTCGGTAGCCTCAAAGACCGAAGGTGCTGCTTCGTTCATGGTCGGCACAACGGAATATGCAGTTCCGCTGGGTAACCTGATTGATGTGGAAGCCGAAATAGCCCGTATGGAAGCCGAGCTGAAGCACAAGGAAGGTTTCTTGCAGGGAGTTATGAAGAAGCTGAGCAACGAGAAGTTTGTGAACAATGCTCCGGCTGCTGTCATCGAACTGGAACGTAAGAAACAGGCCGATGCCGAAAGCATCATCAAGTCTTTGAAAGAAAGCATTGCAGCTTTGAAGAAAGCCTAAGCTGACATAAGACCATAAAAAAGATTCACGCTGATGCAGCAACCTGAAAGGTAAAACTGCAATCAGCGTGAATTTTTTGTTTTAATAGATATCTCTCTTATGTCAGAATGTCCTTGAAAAAGAAGGAGGGGAGGAGGTAAGAGCCGGAGCCTTATTCCAGTAATTTCTTCAGGAAATCGTCCAGTTCTTCGTCCAGTCCTTTCAGCAACTCATCGTTTACCAGCAAGGTATCGTCGTCCATCAGGAGCAGTTCGGCAATGGTCTCTTTGTCTTCATCGACCAGAACGAAGGAGTAGGGCTTCATGATGGTCAGTTTGTCGAATACGCCTTGTTTCTTCATATTGCCAAGCAGATTGGCAAATATGTGCTCGATGCATTCGTAGAAGTCGTCGCCGTCATAGGTCATCCATTCTTCGATCGTGGCATGTGCCAGTTCATTGTCGTCATCGTCGAATATCAGCAACTCGCCTGAACTTTGTATGGGTTGCAGATGGATGTCGGTGACAATGGTTTGTTCGCAACCGCAGGTAAACCTGTCGATTGCTTTCTTGACGGTTTCTTCTATGAGCGATAATGCAGATTGGCTGAGTTTCATATTATCTTTCCTTTATGCGTGCGTCAAAGGTAGGGAAAATAATTAATAATCGGTTAAAAAATGCGGGGAAACTTCTGTAGTCTTTTATTTTTCCTCTTCCTTGAAGCGTCCTGTCTGCATGTCGAGCATATGTATGCTTGACAGTCGTTTTTCCAGTTCAACTACATACATGCTGGTCAGTAAATAGTTGGGCACGAGGCTGGCATCGACCCCACGGACGGTTTTCTTATGTTCTACCTGATCTATTTCTGCCGCTACAGCCTGTGCCTTTTGTGCCCAGGACAATGCACTCTGTATGCTGTCCTGCATCTCGTAGCCCAATGCTGCGTTGTAGGCAGCATACATTTTCTGTTTGCCTTTTCCTTGATTATATGCTTTCTCCCAAAGCGAAATCGCTCCCGGCCAGTTTTTCTCTCTTACGCAGATGGCTGCATCGCGCATATTAACCGAACCGCCAATGAAGATATACCTCTGTTGCGTTGTCCAATAAGGTATCAGGTGCTTGACGGGAATGGTGCCGGCAAATATGGAGGCTTCCCTGATCAGGTCTTTGTCCTTGATGAGATTGTTGTTCACTCTTTCTACCCCATTCTCAATTCTATCCCAGTATATGCTGTCCGAAAGGGTTAAGGTAGCAATCGCCTTGCTCCTGTTGGGCACATAGATGCTGATGGTAGGACTGACAAGGACATCGAGCGTTCCTATATAAGCGTCGTAGGAAAAGCGTTGTATTTTCCGAAGGGCTTCCATCTGTACATTTTCTATGGCAATCAGAAAATCGACCTGAAGTTGTTGGGTTAGTGTATTGACTTCTTCGGTGGTGAGGGGTGTTTTCTCTGCAACAACATCCTGACTACGCAAGGCTGAATCGCAAATAACCACTTCATCGAAGTAATTCTCGTCAGCGATGGATTGTGCCAGTGATTCGGCAGCTTGTGCGGCATCACCATAGTAAAATTGGGACATCCGGAGCATTTCCCTATCATTCTTGATCGGCAGCTTTTTATTGATAGGATTTTGCTCGGGAATATTGGGCATATTGTTGACAATCGCTACCCGTTTCAGTTCGGGAGGAAAGCTTATATCGGCGGGAATCATGTAGTCCACCGAAATCGACTCCATACTTTGGCAACCACTTACTATTCCGCAAAGCAATATCAGGTAATGGATATACTTATTCATAACATTCTGATTTGATTCTATTATTCTATAAAACAAATATACGCTTTTATGTCTATAAGACAAAAAGCCCCGGACTGTTTTTTTAGTCCGGGGTTTGTATTTACCGCTATATCAAGTTACGTTTTATGCGTTTCTACCGTGGCAATTTTTATATTTCTTTCCACTTCCGCAGGGGCAGGGATCATTACGTCCTACAGTCTTTTCTACACGGATAGGCTCGCGCTTCTGTTGTTCGCGGG
>CABROZ010000033.1 GCA_902472795.1 uncultured Bacteroides sp.
CCGCCTCGGTAGCCGTGCTGCCCGAAGCAGAACCCTTCGACGTGGAAATCAACGAAGGCGAAATCAAGTGGGACACCTTCCGAAGCGGCGGTGCCGGCGGTCAGAACGTGAACAAGGTAGAATCGGGCGTACGCCTGCGCTACAACTGGAAGAACCCCAACACGGGCGTAGTAGAGGAAATCCTCATCGAGTGTACCGAAACGCGCGACCAGCCCAAGAACAAGGAGCGTGCCCTGTCGCGTCTGCGCACTTTCATCTACGACAAGGAGCACCAGAAGTACATCGACGACATTGCCTCCAAGCGCAAGACAATGGTCTCTACCGGCGACCGCTCGGCCAAGATACGCACCTACAACTACCCGCAGGGACGCATCACCGACCACCGCATCAACTACACCATCTACAACCTGGCCGCCTTCATGGACGGCGACATACAGGACTGCATCGACCACCTCATCGTGGCCGAGAATGCGGAACGGTTGAAAGAAAGCGAATTGTAATCGAAAGGAGTTAAGGAGTTAGAGGGAATAAAAGTGTTAAGCCAATACCCGGGAGATAATAAGCAAGGCTGTCGGCTTAACTTCTTAACTTCTTGACTACTTAACTCCCCCATAAACATACTAAATCATTATGAACAAGCAACAACTCTTTAAAAACATCAAGAAGAAACAGTCGTTCCTCTGCGTAGGACTCGACACGGACATCAAAAAAATTCCCGAACATCTGCTGAAGGAAGAAGACCCCATCTTTGCCTTCAACAAAGCCATCATCGACGCAACGCAGGACCTCTGCATCGCCTACAAGCCCAACCTGGCTTTCTACGAGAGCATGGGCGTGAAGGGATGGATGGCTTTCGAGAAGACGGTGAACTACATCAAGCAGAACTATCCCGACCAGTTCATCATCGCCGATGCCAAGCGTGGCGACATCGGTAACACGTCTGCCATGTATGCCCGCACCTTCTTCGAGGAACTGGACATCGACTCCGTGACCGTCGCTCCCTACATGGGCGAAGACAGCGTGACACCGTTCCTGACGTACGAGGGCAAATGGGTCATCCTGTTGGCACTGACCAGCAACAAAGGTTCGCACGACTTCCAGCTGACAGAAGATAAGGATGGCGAACGTCTGTTCGAAAAAGTGCTACGCAAAAGCCAGGAATGGGCTAACGACGAGAACATGATGTACGTGGTAGGTGCTACGCAAGGTCGCATGTTCGAGGATATCCGCAAGATTGTGCCCCACCACTTCCTGCTCGTGCCGGGTGTAGGTGCCCAGGGCGGATCGCTGGAAGAAGTCTGCAAGTATGGCATGACGAAGGAATGCGGCCTCATCGTCAATTCCAGCCGCGGCATCATCTATGTGGACAAGACAGAGAACTTCGCCGCTGCCAGCCGCAAGGCAGCTCAAGAGGTGCAGGCACAGATGGCCGAACAGCTGAAGGCTATTCTTGGTTGACGAGCCAACGAGGAGACAAGTTGACGAGGAACAAGGGATGAGTTAACAAGATTATAAACTACAGAGGACATGTCCTTGTAGTCTTGTCAACTCGTCCCTTGTTAACTAAAGAATCACAGATACTTCCTGAAGAAACTCTCAATCTTGTCGAACGGAATCACCTTCAGGTTGTCGTACAGGTCGGTATGATTGGCACCGGGGATGAGGAGCAGTTCCTTGTTGTCGCCCGTCAGCTTCTTGAACGCATCCCGGCTGAAGTAACACGAATGGGCCTTATCGCCGTGAATCATCAGGACGGCGCTGCGTATCTCGTTGCTGTAGGTCAGGATGGGCATGTTGAGGAACGACAGGGCAGAAGTCTTGTTCCAACCGTCGTTCGAGTTGAGCGAACGCTTGTGGTAGCCGCGCGGGGTCTTGTAGTAGGCGTAGTAGTCTTTCACAAACTGGGGCGCGTCGGCAGGCAGCGGATCAACGACACCACCGGCACGTTCGTACGAACCATTACGGTAATCCACTGTGCGCTGTGCGTTAAGCTGGCGGCGAAGTTCGTATCGCTGATCGGCATCCATTGAGTCGAAGTAACCGTTGGCCGTGACGCGGCTCATGTCGTACATGGTCGAGGTGACCGTCGCCTTGATGCGCGTGTCGATGGCGGCGGCGTTCAAGGCCATGCCTCCCCAACCGCAAATGCCAAGGATGCCGATACGCTCGGGATCTACATCGTCGCGAGTTGAAAGATAATCCACTGCCGCACAGAAGTCTTCCGTATTGATGTCGGGCGAAGCCACATAGCGGGGCTGGCCGCCACTCTCGCCCGTAAACGAGGGGTCGAAAGCGATAGTCAGAAAGCCGCGCTCGGCCAGTGTCTGTGCATAGAGGCCGGACGACTGCTCCTTCACGGCTCCGAAGGGTCCGCTCACGGCAATGGCCGCCAGTTTGCCCGATGCGTTCTTCGGCACGTAGAGATCGGCCGCAAGCGTGATGCCGTAGCGGTTGTGGAAGGTCACTTTACTATGATTCACTTTGTCGCTCTGCGGGAACACCTTGTCCCACTCGTTGGTCAGTTCCAGTTTTTCCATATCATTTTCGTTTGAAAAGTTATACTTATCTGTTATAGTTTCCGCACTTACTGCGGTAAAGCCTGCCAGCAGGAATGCCGCCAACAGGCACGAAAGTTTTTTCTGTCTGTTCATCATACTGATATACCTATTATATATTATCCATTCAATTGCTTTCACCCAAAGAAAGTGCAACAGTGACATCACCGTCGCCCAAAACATCTTTCAGTTCACTTTCCGTCACATTGTCAATCTTTCCGAGGCGGGTGAGCGAATAGTTGTTACGTCCGTAGTAGATGACGAAATAGCGGCCCTGATACAGGATCAGATCACCCGGTCCGGTCGATATCTGTTCGTCGTTGCGCGGCAGGGTGGTGCCTATCGGCCCTACTTTCTCCATCCGTGCATAGTCTTCCATCCGAATGCTAAGATCACCTTTTGCAAGCAGTGCCTTCAAAGCCTGGGTCGAAGAATTATCGACCAGCGTTGCGGTAAAAGTTTTCCCGCTGATTTTCAATTTGATTGTACGAGTTTCCATATTTTCTCCTTCATTTTCATTGTCCGATTCCTCTCCATCTGGTAAATTCGGCTGTTCAGGCCATACGGGAGTATTGCCTGATGACGGTTCATCGCTGCACGCCACTGTCGTCCAAGGAAGCAAAAGCAGAAAAGCAATCATCAGATAGATTTTTTTCATGACTTGATATATTTGGTGTTCGGATGCAAAGATACGGCAAATCATAACGAGCGTTTGTATATGAATTACAGAAGGAATAACGGAGATTACGGTTTGAGAAACACGCCTTTCCCCACACTCTTTTCCTCCGTTTCTTGCTTATCTGCCTGAAATATTTTACCTTTGACCGTAAACATTATAAAGAACTTTGCAAAAAGCAGAATTAACCATGAGCTACGAACGCAAAATCATCAACGACCCCGTCTTCGGGTTCATCAACATACCGAAAGGACTGCTCTACGACCTCGTGTGCCATCCGCTGCTGCAACGCCTGACGCGCATCCGCCAGCTGGGCCTGTCGTCCGTGGTCTATCCCGGCGCACAGCATACGCGCTTCCAGCACTCGCTCGGCGCCTACTACCTGATGACCGAGGCCATCCAGCACCTGACAGCCAAGGGCAACTTCATCTTCGACAGCGAAGCCGAAGCCGTCAAGGCCGCTATCCTGATGCACGACATCGGCCACGGCCCCTTCTCGCATGTGTTGGAAGACACCATCGTGCGCGGCGTCTCGCACGAGGACATCTCCCTGCTGCTGATGGAGCGCATCAACCACGAAATGAACGGACAGCTCACGCTGGCCATCCAGATATTCAAGGACGAATATCCCAAGCGCTTCCTCCATCAGCTGGTCAGCGGCCAGCTCGACATGGACCGCCTGGACTATCTGCGGCGCGACAGCTTCTACACAGGCGTCACCGAAGGAAACATCGGCTCGGCGCGCATCATCAAGATGCTCGACGTGAAGGACGATCACTTGGTTGTCGAATCCAAAGGCATCTATTCCATCGAAAACTTCCTCATGGCCCGCCGACTGATGTATTGGCAAGTGTATCTGCACAAAGCCTCCGTCACCTACGAACGAATGCTCATCGCCGCCCTGCTGCGCGCCAAGGAGCTGGCCTCGCAGGGTGAAGACCTCTTCGCCTCGCCCGCCCTACGCTTCTTCCTCTACAACGATATCAACCGCAACCGTTTCTACGCCGACCCTGAGTGCATCGAAAACTACATCCGACTGGACGACAACGACATCTGGACTTCACTCAAAGTGTGGTGCGGCCACCGTGACAAAGTATTGTCCACACTCAGTACAGACATGGTCAACCGCCGGCTGTTTAAAGTAGAAATTTCCTCCGAACCTGTCACCGAAACACGCATACAGGATCTGCTGGAACAGATTGGCGAATCCCTACACGTGACACCGGCCGAAGCCTCCTATTTCATTTCTACCCCCGGCATCGAGAAGAACATGTACAACCCCGCCGACGACAGCATCGACATCCTCTACAAGGACGGCACTATCAAGAACATTGCCGAAGCTTCGGACATGCTCAACATTTCACTGCTCTCGAAGAAGGTAAAAAAATACTACCTTTGCTACTTGCGGCTAAATAAGTAAGTACAAAATATTCACCCAAGGACAAGGAAATATAAAAAAAAAATCCGTTATTTGTGATTCGAAAACCATTTAGCAAGAAAGAAACATGGAATTTTCAGCCAAACAAATAGCTGCCTACATACAGGGAGAAATTGTAGGAGACGAAAATGCAACCGTACATACCTTCGCCAAAATCGAAGAAGGCATACCGGGAGCCATATCTTTTTTATCCAATCCCAAATACACCCCTTACATCTACGAATCAAAAGCAAGCATCATTCTGGTGAACAAAGACTTCGTTCCCGAACATGATATCAAAGCCACTCTGATAAAGGTAGATAATGCCTACGAGAGCCTGGCCAAGCTGCTTACGCTCTACGAACAGAGCAAGCCCAAACTGACCGGAATCGACTCATTGGCCTACGTGGCTCCCACTGCCAAAGTCGGACAAAACGTCTATATCGGACCCTTTGCCTACATCGGCGACTATGTAGAAATTGGCGACAACACCGCCATCCATCCGCATGCAACAGTCTGCGCCGGAGCCAAAGTGGGAAGCGACAGCATCCTCTATCCCAACGTCACCGTCTATCACGACTGCCGGGTGGGCAATCGCTGCATCCTGCATGCTGGCTGTGTCATCGGAGCCGACGGCTTCGGTTTTGCCCCTACTCCCGAAGGATATGAAAAGATTCCACAAATCGGTATTACGATCTTAGAGGACGACGTTGAAATTGGTGCCAACACCTGCGTTGACCGGGCCACGATGGGAGCAACAATCGTACATCACGGAGTGAAACTGGACAACCTGATTCAAATAGCCCACAACGACGAAATCGGTTCGCACACCGTCATGGCAGCCCAAGTGGGCATTGCCGGATCTACCAAAGTAGGCGAATGGTGTATGTTTGGAGGACAGGTGGGCATCGCCGGTCACATCCACATCGGCAACAAAGTAGATTTGGGTGCACAATCGGGAGTTCCCGGCAGCCTGAAGGACGGCAGCCGCCTGATAGGTACACCGCCTATGGAACTGAAACCTTATTTCAAATCGCAAGCGATATTCCGCAAACTGCCGGACATGTATTTCGAACTGAATGCACTCCGCAAAGAACTCAACGAATTGAAACAACAATTAAATAAGTAACTCATGTTGAAACAAAAGACTCTGAAAGACAGCTTTTCGCTTAGCGGAAAAGGACTTCATACGGGATTTGACCTGACCGTTACTTTCAATCCGGCGCCGGATAACCACGGATATAAGATCCAGCGCATCGACATGGAAGGCCAGCCCGTCATCGATGCCGTAGCCGACAACGTGACAGAGACCACACGCGGTACTGTACTCTCGAAGAACGGCGTAAAAGTCAGTACCATCGAACATGGTATGGCAGCCCTCTACGCATTGGGAATAGACAACTGTCTGATACAAGTGAATGGTCCGGAATTTCCTATTCTGGACGGCAGTTCGCAATACTACGTCAACGAAATAGAACGGGTCGGCACCGTTGAACAAAATGCCGTGAAGGATTTCTACATCATCAAATCGAAAATAGAATTTCGTGACGATGCCACCGGCTCATCCATCATTGTACTGCCGGATGAAAACTTCAGCCTGAACGTATTGGTTTCATACGACTCGGACATCCTGCCCAACCAGTTTGCCACCCTCGAGGACATGGCCAAATTCAAAGATGAGGTCGCTGCCAGCCGTACTTTTGTTTTCGTACGCGAAATAGAGCCGCTGCTTCAGGCAGGACTTATCAAAGGCGGCGACTTGGACAATGCCATCGTCATCTACGAACGTGAGATGTCACAGGAAAGTTTCGACAAACTGGCCGACGTCATGGGAGTTCCCCACATGGATGCCAAGCACTTAGGCTACATCAATCACAAACCGTTGGTATGGCCCAACGAATGTGCCCGCCACAAACTGCTCGACGTCATCGGCGACCTTGCCCTGATAGGCAAACCCATTAAGGGACGCATCATCGCCACCCGTCCGGGGCACACCATCAACAACAAGTTTGCCCGCCAGATGCGTAAGGAAATCCGCCTGCACGAGATACAGGCTCCCACCTACGACTGCAACCGCGCCCCCATCATGGACGTAAACCGTATCCGTGAGCTCCTGCCCCACCGCTATCCCATGCAGTTGGTGGACAAAGTTATCGAAATCGGTGCCAACTACATTGTCGGCATCAAGAACGTTACTTCCAACGAACCGTTTTTCCAGGGACATTTCCCGCAAGAGCCCGTCATGCCCGGCGTGTTGCAAATCGAAGCCATGGCACAGACAGGTGGCCTGTTAGTCCTGAACTCTGTTGACGAACCGGAACGCTATTCCACTTACTTTATGAAGATTGACGGTGTCAAGTTCCGCCAGAAAGTGGTACCGGGCGATACCCTGATCTTCCGTGTCGAACTGATGGCTCCCATCCGTCGCGGCATTTCTACCATGAAAGGCTATATCTTCGTAGGCGAAAAGGTAGTCTGTGAAGCAGAATTCATGGCACAAATAGTAAAGAACAAATAATTTAATCATGAAGAATGGAGAATGAAGAATTTATTGCAACATGTTCCGGTGTGCTAACAGAATTCTTCATTCTTCATTCTTAATTCTTCATTCATATTATGATCAGTCCTTTAGCATACATTCATCCCGATGCCAAAATCGGAGAAAACGTAGAGATTGCTCCCTTCGTATTCATCGATAAGAATGTGGTCATTGGCGACAACAATAAAATCATGGCCAATGCCAACATCATGTACGGAAGCCGCATCGGAAACGGAAATACCATCTTCCCGGGAGCCGTAATCGGAGCCGTTCCCCAAGACTTGAAATTCAAGGGAGAAGAAACCACCGCCGAAATAGGTAACAACAACCTGATTCGTGAAAACGTGACTATCAACCGCGGTACGGCAGCCAAAGGGAAAACCGTCGTCGGCAACAATAACCTGCTGATGGAAGGCGTACACGTAGCACACGACTCCATCATCGGCAACGGCTGCATCATCGGCAATTCCACCAAGATGGCGGGCGAAATAGTGATCGATGACAACTCCATCATCAGCGCCAATGTACTGATGCACCAGTTCTGCCGTGTAGGCGGTTATGGCATGATTCAAGGCGGATGCCGCTTCAGCAAAGATATTCCTCCCTACATCATTGCCGGACGCGAACCTATCTGCTATGCCGGCCTGAACATTGTCGGCTTGCGTCGTCGTGGTTTCTCCAACGAAACCATCGAACAGATCCACAACGCCTATCGCATCATCTATCAGAGCGGTCTGAATACCACTGACGCTCTGAAGAAGATTGAGGAAGAAATGGAAATGACACCCGAAATCAATTACATCGTAACCTTTATACGTGAATCAGCCCGCGGCATTATTCCCGCCGGGAAATAATAATCATCATCTATTATGATCTACAGATTTACAATCATCTCGGACGAAGTGGAAGACTTTGTCAGAGAAATACAGATTGATCCGGAAGCTACCTTCTACGACTTCCACGAAGCGATCTTGAAATCAACCGGATATACCGACGACCAGATGACATCGTTCTTTATCTGCGACGAAGACTGGGAAAAGGAGAAGGAAGTGACACTGGAAGAGATGGACGACAATCCGGAGATAGACAGCTGGGTAATGAAAGATACCCGTATCAGCGAACTCGTGGAAGACGAAAAGCAGAAATTGCTGTATATATTCGACTACATGACCGAACGCTGCTTCTTCATCGAACTGTCCGAAATCATCACCGGCAAGCACATGAAAGGTGCCAAATGCACCAAGAGCGAAGGCGATGCACCCAAACAAACCATCGATTTCAACGAGTTCGAAGCCAAGAACAGTGCCGCCCTCGACCTCGACGAGAACTTCTACGGCGACCAGGACTTCGACATGGAAGACTTCGACAAGGACGGCTTCGAAGGTTTCGACGAAGGCAGCGGAGGCAATCCTTACGACGAAGACAGATACTAAGTCAATGAAGAATGAAGAATTTCCGCTTTGCGGATGAATGAAGAATTTATCCACAAAGTCCCAATTCTTCATTCTTCATTTTTTCATTCTTCATTCACCATATCTTAATTCTTCATTCATCATTCTACATTTCCCTTGACCCTCATAGTACTCATAGGCCCCACCGGTGTCGGCAAGACGGAACTCAGTCTCCGACTGGCCGAAGCATTCGACACGTGTATCATTTCCGCCGACTCGCGCCAACTGTATGCCGACCTGAAAATAGGTACGGCAGCCCCTACCGAAGAACAACTCCGACGGGTGAAACATTATTTCGTGGGTACATTGGGACTGACCGACTACTATAGTGCCGCCCAATACGAAGCCGAAGTTATCAAACTGCTCGAAACCCTGTTTAAGGAAAAAGACACCGTAATACTGACCGGGGGCTCCATGATGTACGTTGACGCCGTCTGCAAAGGCATCGATGACATCCCTACCGTCGATAGCGAAACACGCTCGCTGATGCTCCGCCGTTACGAAGAAGAAGGACTCGAACGCCTGTGTGACGAACTCCGCCTGCTCGATCCGGAATACTACCAGATTGTGGATCGGAAGAATCCCAAGCGCGTCATCCATGCCCTCGAAATCTGCTACATGACGGGAAAAACCTACACTTCCTTCCGCACCCGGCAGACCAAACAACGTCCCTTCCGCATCATTAAAATAGGCCTGACGCGCGACCGCGAGGAACTCTACGACCGCATCAACCGACGGGTGGACCAGATGATGGCCGACGGCCTGCTCGAAGAAGCCCGCCGTGTCTATCCGCACAAGGATTACAACTCGCTGAACACCGTAGGCTACAAAGAACTTTTCAAATATCTGGACGGTGAATGGACGCTGGACTTTGCCGTAGAGAAAATCAAGCAGAACTCGCGCATCTACTCGCGCAAACAGATGACCTGGTTCAAGCGCGACACGGATATCCGCTGGTTTCATCCCGAACAGGAGACGGAGATACTGACATACCTCCGCTCGGAGATGGTGAAGTGACAAGTTGACAAGTTAACAAGTTGACAAGGGGACAAGTTGACGAGTTGACGAGTGAACAAGGGGACGAGTTAACAAGGGAACGAGGTGATGAGTTTTAAAAAACCTTGTGGCCTATAGCCTCGTCAACTTGTTTACTAACCTGCGATACAGTGCTTTCATTTCTTCGCGATCCACCTTATTCTTCCGCCGCCACTGCTCCAACACGGATTCCGCCAGCCGGAAATTTTCTTCCTCAACAGGGGCCAGCCGTTGCATATAGCCGTCGCCCTTCGCGTTGTACAGCAATGCCCAGTGCATGTAGCGTTCGCTGCCCATGCCAACCTTCAGACTAAAGACCTTGTCCTTCAGCTGCAACGATTTGTAAGACAAAGGTGAAGTGCCTAACTTCCGGTCCATGCACACCATCGTCGGCAATGCCTCATCCACCCAGAGCGGCACGGCAATGCCCGTAGGAGGATAGCCCAGAATGGTCCACATGGTGGTCAGTGACGCCGATTCACCCGGCTTCACGCCCTGCACCACAACCGAACACGAAGTGCTGCTGCGCGAGATGAAATCCTGATCGACAAACCAACCCGAAGCATCCGGTCCGTTAAAAGCAGGCTGCTTCAGATCGATGCCCAGCACACAGTTATGAAACGAACGTGCCAGGTCATTGAACAGGCGCCGGGGAGTAATGGAATGACCGGCAGCCAAAGGCTCGAGCACCCGAACAGCTTCCTGATAGCGCACCACACCAGCGCCCGGTCCGTACTGTCCCGAAACAGAGAAATTGGTACGCGCCACATAGCCATTGGGAGCCACCGCCGGATCGTTGGCATCGTACAGTGTATAAGTTTCATCATCTACCTCGAACATCATGGCTCCACCCTGCGCATCGATGACGCCAAAGTTAGCTTCTATCCTGCTGGGCTTGCTGATGGTGTCCAGGAAATGACGGAAGTCGTCCACGGTGGCACAGAGTTCAAGTGCCCGATAAATGACCCGTCCGTTGGCCTCCCCACGCTCTTCGTCGTCCTTCACGTCCATCAGGTTGTAGCTTTGCGTGTTCATCAGCGCAAAGCCCGCCGAATTGGTACCTACCCATGCCTCGTGCTTCTGAAGGAAGTCGTCACTGTTCACCACGGCTATGAAATCGTACTTTTCGCCACGTACGTATTCCACATGGTTCTTCAGGAAGTCGGTATCACGGTGTTTCCACAACAAAGGCCGCCCGTCGGGCGTAGCGCGCCCCGAGACGACGGTAGAAGTACAGGCCCAGGCTGGCGCCAGCACTCCGAACAATAAAACAAACAGCAGATTGTATTTCATCCGAATCAGTCCTATTTTTCGTTAACGGGATACAAAGATAAGATTTTTCATGACAGGAAAAGAAAAGGGCATGCATTTTTCAACACATACCCCTTTCTATGTTGGAAATAGAAACTTTTTACTTGATCCAGTACGTCCGGTTCACAAAACGCGGAGCAGGCAGCGGCTTGAGCGGCTTCTGCGCGGCTGCACTGCGCGTTGCAGGCTTCGGCAGATGAGCCTGGTCGAACTGCACGAAGGTTTCAAAATCGTACGTCCAGCTGTCGCCAAAGGCTACCGACATGACACGCTTGTAAATGGCTTCGCGCGAAGGAGCGTTGAAACCGTTGATGTTGCTGCGCATCATGCTCTCGTTGGTCGGACGCCATGCGCCTGTCCAGTAGGTGCAGGCTCCTTCGTACAGACCGAGTTCTTCGCCATAGGCATCTGCTCCCTGGTAACGGGAGTCGTTCAGCAGATGCTTCCACAGCACCTTGTCCTTATCGCTCGTGAAATCGACATTCATGGCCCAGCCATAAGACTGGAACTCACGGTAAGTGCTGACAACCGTCAGCGGAATCTCGCCCATGCCTTCGTAGGAATATTCGTCGAGCAGCTTGGCCAGTCCGTGACCGATGCATTCGTGGGTAAGCACACGACGGAAGGTCTCGCTTTCCAGATTCTCGATGACCGGGCAGTAACCCACGGCAAACTCGCTCATCTCGTCACCGTTCAGCTTGTGACCGATGGAAGTAGTACCGGCATAGACACTGGTATTGAGCAACACGACGGCCAGTGTCTGTTCCATCTTCTTCAAGTCTTTCAGCTCGTCAACAGCCGAAGCATATTCAAGCACCTTATCCGTATTGCCGGTGATGCCCGAACTGCCGTCGCCCTCGAGTACCGACTCGAAGACGGTCTTGTAGTTCTTGCCAAAGGCATTGTTCTGCGACACGGCAGTCACTGCCCACACGTCGAAATACTCGCGGAGCGAACGTATGGGCTCTTCGGTGAAGAGGTTCTCCAACGCCTTGTCCATCACCCGGTCGTAATAGCCTTCGGCAATCTCCCGATCCACGAATCCGTCACCCATGATGACGATGGGCACACCGTTGCCTTTCGAGTGTGTCTGCAGCACGCGCACCTGCTTGTCGGCAGAATAGTCGGTAGAGGTTTCCACCGGTTTGCCTTCCTGCCGGATGTTGATCTTCTGCGACTCCATCAGCACCTTGTCGGTGTTTTCGGCATCTACCACATAGATCTGGAAAGTGGCTTCGCGGACGTCGCGTGTCTCGTTGGGGAGCACGCGGATGTGGAAAGCGTCTTCGGTCAGCGCACGCGTATTCTTCTCGTCAATCGAGGTAATCCAACTCGACACGTCGGAATAGACCATCAACTTGAACTTGCCTTCTACATTGGTGGCAAACTCCAGCGCGATGTCCTGACCGTCGCTGGGAACATCGAAGTCGGTCTGCTTCAGCAGCAACACATCCGCAGTTGTCTGCGTAAAGGCTATCTGCACGGGGGTTCCTCCGGTTCCGGTCAGCGTCAGTACGCCCGAGCGGTCCAACCCCGTATTGTTGGCTTCCTTGGCGATCAGTGTCACCTTGACGTTGCCGGCCTGTCCTGCCTGCGGTGATACAGTGGCCCACTCCACATCGGTGTCTGCCGTCCAGTTGGTAGCTGCCGTAAATTCGATGGAGTACTGCGTATTCTTACCGGACGGCAGGGTAAGGTTCTCAACCTGCGTTGTCACCTGGATGTCGGGCAACATTTCGCCGTCGTTGTCGTCGGAACAGGCCATCGCAAGCAGCGAGCACAGGACGACGTATGTCAGATAATATAGTTTTTTCATATCAATCCGGATTTTAGTTCATTCACTTGCTTCTGTCATCTTCTGTCGGTGGTGCTGGTTGCCGGTGCCTTCTTCACGCCCGGTCCTTTCAGCGATTGTCCGGCACTCATCCGGGTGCTGGCAGCCGGTTCGCCGATAGTCACGCAGTCGATGCTTTTGATTTCCGTAGTAACCAAGCCCTTGGAGTTCACGCCGAACACCATTGCCTTATACTCGCATCCCGGATACAGTCCCCAACCGAAGTCTTTCGACGAAAGCACTTTTTCGCCGGACGACAGCATGTTGCTTTCCGACCAGTCGGTAATCGAGTTATAGATCTCTTCGGAGTAAATGATGTCGAAAGCAAAGAGGTGGATGTCGTTCTCGTAGCTTTTCTCCAGATCGCTCTTCAGCACAAAACCGATGTAATATCTCTCGGCCGCATCCGAAGGAGTAACCTTCACCGTCATATCGACAATCGAATCTTTGACCATCTCTCCATTCTCATCTTCTCTTTCGAACACGTACATTTCCTGTTTTTCCACGCTCAGGTCGAAGGTGCAGTCGCTTGCGGCCTTCCAGGCGGGAGTCGTGAAGAAGTACTTGATCATCGGAGTGACCACCTTGACCGGATTGGCTGCATCGTCCATGTTGAACTCTACACCGTAAGCATACAGGATGTAATCTTGCTCGGGTTTCAGAATACGGGTATAATATTCGTAGTCGCCCTTTTGCGAACCTTCCTGCATGAAGCCATACCAGGGTATCCACGGCATGACTGCCGACATGGATTTGTAATAACCGTAGTCATACCCCTCGATAAATTCCTGATCCGAATCGTAAGCCGTAAACTTCTCCAGCGGAACCTGGGCAAACTGATAAAGCATCTCCTTGTCCTCGGACACACCTTTCAGCACGGCCGAGCGGTAAGTCAGGTCTTCGACCGAAAGGGCTATGGGACCCGAACCGGTTGTCACACGTGCCTCTGCCGGCTCCGACACAACCGATGCGTCCGACGCAACAGCCGTCAGGGTGAAAACATATTCGGTGGAATAAAGCAGTTCGGCTTTGTCCGAGCTGGCAATCTCCACGCTCAGTCCCGTAGTGCTGCCCGACACAATCAGTTCGTTTCCGCCTTCTTTCACTTCTTCGAGCTGATACTTATATTGAACCGCATTCTCGACCGACTCCCACGAGAATGCCAGCGTAATCGGATTATCCAGAATCTCCTCGCTTTGGATAATCTTCGGGGCAGTCACACTGACCGGTTCCCCGTCCTTCGAAGAATCATCACACGCTGCCCACACAAACAATGCGGACAATACCAACAGCAGGGTGGCCCACTGCTTTTTCAAAAAAACTCTTTCATAATGTAGCTATTTATCATTTTGATAGTAGAATATCAAACAAATATAGTGATTTTACTGACACTATGAGCAAAGAATGTGCTTTTTCCACTTTTAGCTGCTCCAAAAGGGCTGTTGCGCTGTTCCAGAAGGGTAGCTGCGCTTTTCCAAACCTGTTTTTTCCATCGTTCCGGTCGGCCACCGCCTTCACGACGGCAGCTTGCAGCCAACCGATTGCCCCCACAGCGATATGCAAGAAAATAACTGCTCTTATCGGCACGACAGCCGTCCCATTCCATAAAAACAAATCTACAAAAAAGCCCCTTCAGGCATCAAAATGACAACATTCTGCCCGAAATGCTGACATACCCGTTTCCCCGAAAGACCGAATCAGAAGCCGAATCCGCCGGAAATGCCCCTTTCTGCCACCAACCACACTTGCACGGCTCCGCCGGATTGCTTGTGTCGAACACGAACAATGCTTGTGCGGGAGGCGAACAATGCTTGCAATCCGGCACCGGATTGCTTGTCAGCAGCCCCGAAAAGCCATGTCCGACGAAAAAAAACGGCACTTCCGCTTTCCGAAAGTACCGTTTCCGCGCCTCCGGCTCCGTTTTTTCCGTTTCCGGAGCCTGTTTTTATTCTATTTCAAATGTAAAGTTTTCGCTATACGTCTATAAATAAGGCAGAAAGACGTTCTCCGCTCCGTTTTTTCCCACTACGCCCGCCTTGCGTCCGAAATACGCGATTCTCGCGGGCTTGGGAAATCAAAGTGTCACTTTGATACAAACCTTCCATGCATCGGTCAGCTGCATTTTCATTCCTTCTCCAACGTTACTACCATCATCGGAGATACCTTCACGCTGGCCTCCTTCATGCCGATAAAGGTAACCTTGAGTGTGGCGTCGCCGGGAGCGGGCAACGAGAACTTACCGTCCACATCGGTGACAGTACCTTTGTTTGTCCCTTCAATCAGAATTAAAGCACCGATAACGGGTTCGCCCTGCGGGTCCACCACCCGCCCGCTGACCCTCAGTTCTCCTTTCTTCAGCGTGACCAGCATCACGGCTTTCTTGCTCTTGTCCGTCGTATATTTCGCTATTTCGGACGGTTCCTTCAGCACGCAGACGGATTGGATGCGCTCAGGATTGAAAGCCTGAAGAATTTCGGGAGTTATCTCCCGGCCGTCCACCATGATCAGCACGTCCGAATCATCCATATTCCCTCCAGCCAAAGCCTTCCTTTCCTCCTCATCCAGCATGAACTTGACAGGCACGGTGAATCTCACCGGCACCGGCCTTCCGCCCTGCATTCCCGGTTTCCACTTGGGCATAGCGTTCACCAGACGGATGGCTTCAGCATCAAAATCGGGCTCCACACTACGCAGCACTTTCGCACCGCTGATGCTTCCGTCTTTATTCACTACAAACTGAACCGTTACGCGTCCCTGCATACCGGCCTCCTTGGCCGCTTCAGGATAACGCATATTCTTCTTGAAATACTCCATCAGCCCGGCCATGCCACCATCAGGATATTCAGGCATCTGCTCCACCACTTCGAAGACGGGCGTGCCTTTCAGGTCGTCTTTCACTTCCTGAGGCACATGGGCTACGCCCGGCGGCAGCGTGTCTTTCACTGCTTCGACCACACTTTCCGGCAGATTTGTTTTCACCATTTCGGCCAAATCATTAACTTTGGCACTTGAAATCTCGTCGGTCACAGCCGACACTTCGGGACGGGCAAAGGCCGTTACAGCCAGTGCCGCCAGCGGGAGTACGTAGAGGTACTTCACCCGCGCCCACGGATTGGACTTTTCTTTTAACATCATAGTGATACGTTTTTTAAGTGAACTGTGATTAAAGCTGTTGGCCATAGAGTAGAGCCTTGTGCCGACAGCTTTTTTTATCAGCAACATCTGATACGTTTTGGCATCCACCCCCTCGCGCAGCACGGTGTCATCGGCCTCGTACTCGTGGATGGTCTGCAACTCCTGCTTCAGCAGCCATGCAGCGGGATTGAACCACTGCACAAAGATGCAAAGGTCGGCCAGCAGCAGGTCCCACGAATGGCGGTTGCGGATGTGCGCCAGCTCGTGAATCAATATCTCGCGACCGTTTTCCTCCAAATCCTTACGCGACAGGACGATGTAGCGCATCCAGCTGAAGGGAGCAATGTCGCGGTCGTGCACCACTAACCTCACATGCTCTCCCCTGCCCGGCAAATAGTCCGATAACCGCTCCACTCGGCCCCGGCGCAACAACGCACCCAGCCTGCCGAGCGACCACAGATTGCGTACAGCAAAGAAAAACATTCCCACTAAATAGACCAGCAGTGCCACACGCACCCACAGTGCCGTAGCAGGCTGTGCCACGACTGTCTCCTGCCCCTCTTCCACATCGGCCAGCAGAAGCAGCTGTTCCAGCGTAAGCATGGTTTCCTGCACTCCCACCGGCTCGTTCACACTGACCTCCACTAACGGCAGTACGGACGACAGCACCAGCAGCCCCAACAGGGCAAAACGATTGAACCGATGAAACGTTTCGCGACTCATCAGCAACTTATAGAACAGGTAGAACACCGCCAGACAGGCAGCAGACTTGAGTATATAGACTAAAAAGATTCCCATATCGTTATATTTAGTTGACGAGTTGACAAGTTGACGAGTTGACAAGTTGACGAGTTGACAAGTTGACGAGTTAACAAGTTGACGAGTTGACAAGTTAACGAGTTAACAAGTTGACGAGTTGACGAGGGATGAGTTGACGGAGGGGCGAGGGGCAAGGGAACAAGTTGAGAAGGATAAGGATATGCCTCGTAGCCTTGTCCCCTTGTCAACTTGTCTCCTCGTCAACTTGTCCACTTGTCCCCTTGTCAACTCAAAACGTTCCCAATGCCTTCTCCAATTCCTGCTTCATGACATCCGTACCGGGGAAGCCAATATGCTGATAGACCACCCGGCCTTCCTTATCCAATATCAGGTAGGCGGGAATACCTGTGAACTGATATTTCTTCAACAGGTCGGCATTCTGTGCGTTGGTCAGGTAATAATGCTCGCCGTGAATGTCGGCAATCATCTTCTTCCATAACACCTGTGGAGAGGTTTCGTCGGTCACGAACACAAAGTCCACATCCTTACCCTTCAGTTCCTCCTTCATTGGCTCCATGCTCTTCATGGCCTGACGGCACGGGCCGCACCACGTGGCCCAGAAGTCGATCAGTACCACACGTCCCTTATGTCGGGCGGCAATGGCCTGCAACAGGCTGTCGCCCCTGACGGAAGCGTCCAGCGTAGCAATGGTGTAGCCCGCCCCTCCATCGGCAACCTTCTTCAGAGCCTCTGCATATTCACGATGTTTGGTCAGTACATATTCGCGGATGGCCGGCGTCTGCAGACTGTCCACCTTGGCCAGCAACGTATCGGGCAACGGAGCCATACGTCCTAAGTAGCGGCGTGCCATCTCGTTCAAGGCCGTGCTTTCCAAATCCTTGCACCAGGGATGATCTGCGGCAGGGTCGTGAGCCTCACTCAAGGCCGATACAATGCTCGGATAGCGCGTAGTCATCATCATGGCCGGTGAGCGGAGCGAGTCAAGCGCCATGACTTCGTCGCGGAAGCCGGGACCCTCGGTCAGGTTGCCCCGCTTCTGTCCATTGGCTCGTGGAGCAAAACCTATGGTGTACTTGGCAGAAACGACATTGCCGAATGTCCGGGCCTGCAACTCCAAGTGCAACAGCCTCTTTACAGGCTCACTGAGCGAAGCATCGTTCTCCAGCCACTGATTCACCCGGTCATAATAGGCCAATATCTTCTGTTTCAGTTCGTCCACCGACATGGTGCCGATATCGTCCAGCTCGTCGGTCGCATCCAAGCTGTAAGGGACGTTGGCCAAGACTGTGTTCAGCCCGTCGTAATCGCCCTCGAACCACACTTTCTGCACATTCTTGTATTCTTCACCAAAGAGATGCGTTCCGACCATCTGCATGGCATGGTAGTTGACAGTCATCGTCACCTCGCTACCCGGTACCACAAAGACCGAGAACTTCTGCCTGCCCACGTAGAACGACTTCAACCCCGGATGGGTCAGGTAGTCGTCTATCACACAAACGCCGTCCTTCTCTTCGACTGAAACGGGCAGGAACGACTGTGCCCCCCATTCGCTCAAATCATAATGGATACTGCCCGGCGACACCTTGCCCAGGAAACGAACCGTGATGCGGAACTTTCCGAAGACAGGCTCGGCCGTCGGCAGAGGGCGGTCGTAGTCGGGCCGATGATTGACCAAACGTTCGGGCACGTCTATTTCGGGCTTTTTGCCGTCCAAATGTATCTGATTCAGCGTCCAACCCCGGTCCACATTTTCCTGAAAATCGAATGTGGCGACATCGACCGGAAGAGGCTCGAACGTCCACTGCATGCTGACTTTCCCGTTAACGGCTAACTCCAGATCCTCCGTGGTCGAAATGCCTTCAGCCTTCTTCAAGGCATATTGCTTGCCTCCGGCCGACAAGGTAGCCGAAGGGGACAACCTGATTGCATCACCCATGGCTCCGGCATAATAGTCCACATCGACCACCGTACGGTCATCATAAAGAGATACACGACTCACTTCCAGCCTTGTCTCCCCGCCCAGAAAATAAGGTTTCTCCACCACCTTCAGTTGTGCGTACCCACTCAGCCAGCACAGCACGGACAACATTACCAATAATATCTTTTTCATACGGATTCTATATAATTTAAGTTCGCAAGTTTATTAATAGGTTGTAGTTAAGAAGTTATAGAAGTTATAGAAGTTATCACTTCGCTTTGCTCTGTTAGAAGTTAAAGCCGATAGTTTCGTAATGGTAAATGGTTAATGGTTAATGATTAATGAGTCGTAGAAATTCTTCATTCTTCATTCATCATTCTTCATTCTTCATTTTCTTGTTCTTCATTTTCTTGTTCTTCATTTTCTCGTCTATTGGCTTAACTCCTTAACTTCTTAACTCCTTAACTCCTACAAATTTAACTTATCATTGTTTTTCACCCGACACCTTCCTGATGGCCTCCAACAGTTCGTCGCGCTTCTGCTGACTGGTACCTATCACCACCTTACGCACCACGCCCTGCTTGTCCAGCACCACCGTAGTAGGTGTCTGCTGCACGCCGAACATCTTCCACAGCACCGAGTCGCCCGCTACCTGATGGAAGCGGAAACCACGACGTTCCACAATCTTCTCGATCTGTTCGGGCGTATTCCAGGTAACGGCTAAGTAATTCACGTCGGGACAGGCGTCCATCCAACCGTTCAGCTCGGGCATCTCGCGGATGCAGGGACCGCAACCGGTGTACCAGAAGTTCAATACTAACGGACGTCCTTGCGTGTTGCTGTCGGTCCAGCAACTACCGTCCGTCGCCTGCACACTGAAAGGTTTGATACGCTCCCCCTCCTTCATAGCCGACTTAGGAGTGCGATCAATGATGGACAGGAACTGCTTGTTTTCTTTCGCCTTCTCCAACCAATAGTCGGCGTCTTTCACTTCGGACAGGGGAATGGCATACTTCTTCGAGTTCTCACTCAGCTTGATGCCTGTCACCAGCAACAGCATCTGCCCGTCGTCGTTCTTCAGTAAGGACATCTGATAGGCAGCTCCCTGCAACTCCGAAGGCATTTCCGCAAAGAAGCAGCTGTCCACCAGCAGCTTCGGTACCTTTTTCCCGTCCGACTGCCCCCAGGCAGCTACGGTCAGGCTGCACAGCAGACACATCATCATAAGAATACGCTTGCTCATAACCGTCCCTCCTCTACTTTCTGTATCAGTTCCTTCAGTTCTTTCAGCGAAATGTCCTCCTCTTTCACCAACGACGACACGGCGCCCAGATACGAGTTATTAAAATACTTGCTGATAACACTCCGCAACGTACGGCGACTGAAGTCGTCGCGACTCACGGTGGCATAATACTGATAGGTGTTGCCAAAAGCCTTGTGCGCCAGGTAACCCTTTTCCTCCAGCCCGCGCACAATGGTGGACAGGGTGTTGAAATGCGGCTTCGGATCATCGTAGAAAGCCAGCATCTCTTTCACAAACAGTGGTCCTTTCTCCCAGAAAAAGCCCATGATTTCTTCTTCTTTTGCAGTCAATGCTTTCATATTTTTTAACTTAAGTTTCGCAAGTATATTAATAGGTTATAGTTAAGAAGTTAAGGAGTTAAGCCAATGCCTTTGTGAGAAGGATACAGGCCATACACTCAATCTATTGGCTTTAACTCCTAACCCACTATAGTGTGCGATAACTTCTTCTAACTCCTTTCACTCCTGCAAGTTTGACTTGTAGCTCATTGCTATTCCGCCTGCAAATAACGAAATAATTTAGTTCACAAACTAATTTTCATAGTTAATTAGAACTAAAACTTTTAGTTTGCCTGAAAAAAGGAAAGGAAACTGACTCTTTCACCACAGATTACGCAGATTGACACAGATTTTTGGAATATCAGCCTTCAAGACTGGATTACTCTGTGAAACTCTGTGTCCTCTGTGGTGAATTGAATCATGGTGCATACGTGTGTGCAGGTGTGTCAAAACAAAGGTATCTGCAACTCTCCTCCTTCAGGAAGGAGGAGTACCCGAAGGGGG
>CABROZ010000034.1 GCA_902472795.1 uncultured Bacteroides sp.
AGTTGGCCAGCAGTGTACCGTCAGTCTTGTAAACCGTTTGTCCGACCATCAGTCCATCTACTTCTTGCGAATTGTAAACGAGGTTGTTCGAATTGGCAGCATTAACGGTCATACCACATACAGCGAAAATAGAAGATAAGATTAAAGTTTTTAAAGTTTTCATGATTGCTATGTTTTTAGGTTATATTTCAAATTTCTATCATTATGTTCTCGAAAACGGCCGCAAAGGTAGTGATTTTATTGATATGAAATAGAAATCTGGTGAAAATAATGTCAAAATGTCAAGTAGCCGTGCGCAATATGACTTTCTTTTTGGCTAACTTTATAAATAAAAAATATCCGGCAGGTAGGTTGCCGGATATTCTTTCGTGCAAACTGCATTCCGGAAAGAATTCTTTCGTTGCTTTCTGATTGTAAGTTAAATAAAGTTATAGACCTGTTTAGTGAGCCTCCAACCAGTTCTTTCCCCATCCGCAATCGGCCTTCAGGGGCACCTGCATGCGATAGGCGTTCTCCATTTCCTCGATTACAATTTTCTGCACGAGCTCTTTTTCCTCGGTCGGAACGCTGAAATTCAGTTCGTCGTGCACCTGCAAAATCATCTTTGCTTTCAGATTGTAAGCGACAAAGCGCTGATAGATGCGTGCCATGGCCACTTTGATGATGTCGGCGGCGCTGCCCTGTATCGGGGCGTTGATGGCATTTCGCTCGGCATAGCCGCGTACGACGGCATTCTTCGAATTGATGTCGGGCAGGAAACGCTTGCGGTGGAAGATGGTCTCCACATAGCCGTGTTCGCGTGCCACCTGGATGCTTCGGTCCATGTACTCCTTCACCTGGGGATAGGTTTCGAAGTAGCCGTCAATCAGTTCTTTGGCTTCCTTGCGGTCCACGTTCATGCGCTCGGCCAGTCCGAACACCGAGATGCCGTAGATGATGCCGAAGTTGGCCGTCTTGGCCTTGCGGCGCATGTCCGATGTGACTTCTTTGATGTCGGTCTTGTAGATTTTGGCAGCCGTGGCAGCATGGATGTCGTGCCCGCTGCAGAAGGCGTCGATCATGTTGCGGTCGCCGCTCAGGTGCGCCATGATGCGCAGTTCTATCTGCGAGTAGTCGGCCGAGAAGAACTCGCAACCGTCGTCGGGGATGAAGGCTTTGCGTATCTCCTTGCCGTCCTCGTCGCGGATGGGGATGTTCTGCAGGTTGGGATTGCTCGAACTGAGCCGCCCCGTAGCGGTGACTGCCTGGTTGAAGGACGTATGGATGCGTCCCGTGCGCGGATTGATGAGCTGGGGCAGGGCATCGACGTAGGTGCCGAGCAGCTTTTTCAGTCCTCGATGTTCGAGTATCTTGCCGATGATAGGATGCTTGCTGCGCAGGCTTTCGAGCACTTCTTCGCTGGTGACGTATTGCCCGGTTTTAGTCTTCTTGGCCTTGCCGGCAATTTTCAGTTTGTCGAAGAGTACTTCGCCCACTTGCTTGGGCGAGCCGATGTTGAAGGTTTCGCCGGCCAGCTCGTAGATGTCTTTCTCGATTTCCTGCAGGCGGGCCGTGAAGTGTGCCGAGGTTTGCTTGAGGGCTTCGGTGTCGATGCGCACGCCGTTGGTTTCGAGGTTGACCAGCACAGGGACAAGGGGCATTTCGATTTCGTAGAAGAGGCGCTCGGCTCCCTGTGCTTTCAGTTCCTTTTCGAGGACGTTCTTCAACTTCAGGGTGACGTCGGCGTCTTCGCAGGCGTAACGATAGACTTCTTCGGGTGCGAGGTCACGCATGCTTTTCTGGTTCTTCCCGCGCGGACCTATCAGTTCGTCGATGTGGATGGTCTGATAGTGCAGGTAGATTTCGGCCAGGTAGTCCATGTTGTGTCGCAACTCGGGCTGAAGTACATAGTGGGCAAGCATGGTGTCGAACAGCGGACCTTGCACCTTGACTCCGTAGTTCTGCAGGACAATCATGTCGTACTTGATGTTCTGACCGACTTTTACCGATTTCTCGTTTTCGTAGAGCGGGCGAAGGTCGTTTACAATTCTTAACGCTTCTTCACGATTGGCTGGTACGGGTACATAGTAGCCCTTGTTTTCGCCGTCGCTGAAGCTCATTCCCACAAGTTCGGCCTCCATGGGTTCGGTATTTGTAGTCTCTGTATCTATTGCGATAATTTCTGTTGTAAGCAACTTTTGAACAAACTCAGCTCTTTTCTCTTCTGTATCAATCAGTTGGTAGTCGTAATCGAGCATTTCTAACCGCGTCAGATTCGTTTTTTCGGGAACGCCCGTCCCCTCGTCGGCAATTTCGGCAAACAAATCGCCTTGCTGGGGTGGGGTGTTGGAGGCGGAGTTGGTTTGCGGTTGTGCAAAGAGGGTTCCGGCAAACAGGTCGGGGTTGCCTGTTGCTGATTGACCTGTAGTCGGAGCGGAGGTATTGCTTTTGCCAAGGACGCGGTCGATAAGAGTGCGGAACTCCAGTTCGCCGAAAATCTTGCGGAGTTCCTGTTCGTCGGGCTCCTCGCGTATCAGGCTGTCCATGTCGAGCGCGATGGGGGCGTCGGTCTTGATGGTGGCTAAGAACTTGGAGAAGGTAATCATTTCGCGGTTTGTTTCCACCTTGGTCTTCAGGGCTCCCTTCAGTTGGTCGGTGTGTTCGAGCAGGTTTTCGATGCTGCCGAACTGGGCAATCAGCTTTTGGGCGGTTTTCTCGCCTACGCCGGGGCAACCGGGTATGTTGTCCGATGCGTCGCCCATCAGGCCGAGCATGTCGATGACTTGCGCTACGGAGTCTATGCTGAATTTGGCCTTTACTTCGTCGATGCCCATCACTTCGAAGCCACCCGTGTGCTTGGGGCGGTACATGAAGACGTTTTCGCTGACCAATTGTCCGTAGTCTTTGTCGGGCGTCATCATGTAGGTGGTGATGCCGCGTCGTCCGGCTTCGGTGGCCAATGTGCCTATCACGTCGTCGGCTTCGTAGCCGGGTACCTCCAGGATGGGGATGCGATAGGCGCGGATGATGTCTTTTATAATAGGTACGGAGAGGCGGATGGTTTCGGGCGTCTCTTCGCGTTGTGCTTTGTATTGTTCGTAGGCTTCGTGGCGGAAGGTGGGGCCGGCGGGGTCGAAGGCGATCCCGATGTGCGTGGGATTCTCTTTTTTCAGGACTTCTTCCAGCGTATTGACAAAGCCCAGTATGGCTGATGTGTTGAAGCCTTTGGAGTTGATTCTCGGATTCTTGATGAGTGCGTAATAGGCACGGTAGATCAATGCATAGGCATCGAGAAGGAACAGTTTATTGGTTGAATTCATACATTTAATCCTTTTTTTCATGGTAAAAGTACAAAAAAATACCGTTTATTACTATTTTTGCGGTCAAATAGCAATGCATGGACAGTATATCGATTATAAAAAATCCTATTTCTACTGAATTGGGCGACTTCAATCGGCTATTTGACAGTTCCCTTTCCAGTTCCAATCCCTTGTTGCAGAGTGTCATCGAGCACATCCGGCAAAGGAGTGGAAAACGGATGCGTCCGATGCTGGTGTTGCTGATGGCCAAGCTGTTTGGCCAGGTCAACCTGTCCACGCTTCATGCGGCTGTCTCATTGGAGCTGCTCCATACGGCCAGTTTGGTGCACGACGACGTGGTGGACGAGAGTAGCGAGCGGCGCGGCCAGCTGTCGGTGAATGCAGTGTTCAACAACAAGGTGGCTGTCCTGTCGGGCGACTATCTGCTGGCTACGGCCTTGGTGCAAGTGGCCATGACCCGCAACCATGCGATTGTGGATGTGGTTTCGGCCTTGGGACAGGATCTTTCCGAAGGCGAACTGCTTCAGCTTTCCAACGTCAACAATCTTGAATTCTCGGAAACGGTCTATTTCGACGTCATTCGCAAGAAGACGGCAGCCCTGTTTGCGGCCTGCACCGAGGCAGGTGCATTGTCGGTAGGCGCTACGGATGAGCAGGTGGAGCGTGCGCGACTGTTTGGCGAATACATCGGCATTTGTTTCCAGATAAAAGATGACATCTTCGATTACTACGACAGCAAGGAGATTGGCAAGCCGACGGGCAACGATATGCGCGAAGGCAAACTGACGCTGCCGGCACTGTATGTGCTCAATTCGATGCACGATGACGAAGTACGACAACTGGCGCTGAAGGTGAAGGAGGGCCATGCTTCGGACGATGAAATCGGCCATTTGATCGAATTCACCAAGGCAAACGGTGGCATCGGCTATGCCGAAAAAGTGATGGACGACTATCGCGAAAAGGCATTCGGTTTGCTGTCCGGCGAGGAGGATGCAGACGTGAAAGCTGCCCTTACGGCTTATCTGAATTACGTGATAGAGCGTGAAAAATAAATTCTTTTGTGTCGCTGCAATTGTCTGATAAAGCGACTATTCCCAAACCCTTATTTGTAAAGAAACCGGCTGATTTCTCCGGTCGTTGTACCGTGCTTGTACGGCTCGTGAGCAACACTTGCATGGCTCGCGAGCGACACTTGTACGGCTCGTGAGCGACACTTGTACGGCTCGTGAACAACACTTGCACGGCTCGCGAGCGACACTTGCACGGCTCGCGAGCGACACTTGTGTGGTTCAGGCGCGTTGCTTATTGCTCGTATTCAGAGGAAAAAGAGAACTAAAAAACGCCTTTCGGTTGCCCGAAAAGCGTTTCTTATGGAGAGCCGTTTACCCCTTGCCTCTGGCAGGAGAGGAGCATCGGACGGCGGTAGCAAGTTGTTGGCCGGGGTTAGAAGAACTTCGTTTCCTGTCCCAGTATGTCGCTCAGCAGCAGGTTGGCTAAGCGGCTGGTGCCGAGGCGGAACAGGTTGTTGTTCAGCCATTCTTCACCCAATATCTCCTTGACGATGGTGTAGTAAACCAATGCGTCGTTCACGGTGTTGATGCCACCGGCAGGTTTGAAACCTACCTTAATGCCGGTCTCCTTGTAATATTCTTTGATGGCCTGACACATCACGTAAGCGGCTTCGGGTGTGGCAGCAGGTTGCTGTTTCCCGGTCGAAGTCTTGATGAAATCGGCTCCGGCGTACATGGAGAGGATGGAGGCTTTCTTGATGTTCGAAGCCGTCTTCAGGGCACCTGTTTCCAAGATGACTTTCATGTGGTGGTCCTTGCAGGTCTCTTTCAGTTCCTGTATTTCGTCGCACATTTCTTCGTAGTTGCCACTCAGGAATTTTCCCACCGAGATGACGATGTCTATTTCGTCGGCACCTTCCATGATGGCCATGGCTGTTTCGGCTACTTTCACTTCGAGGAACGTCTGCGAGGAGGGGAATCCGGCCGAAACACAGGCTATCCGTACGTCTTCCACTTCGAGGGTATCCTTCACGATTTCGGCGAAGTTGGGGTAAACGCAGATGGCTGCCACGTTCTTCAGGTCGGGATATTGCTCGTCGAACTGGTTTACTTTTTGGGTAAATTTCATGACGCTTTCATCGCTGTCTTCGCACTTCAGGGTGGTCAGGTCGATGCAGTTGAACAGGAATTTCTTCACTGCTTCCGTATTGTTTCCCGGAACCTTCTCTGCAATGATTTTGGCTACTTGTGCGGCTACTTCCGCATCGTCAAGGCTGGTGTTGTACTTGGCCAGAGCGCTATCGTACTTGCTCTGCGTAGGTTCGTTTTTTTCCATAAATTCTTCTTTTTTATAGATGATGTTTTTCCTATTTTTTCAATTTCTCGTTGTTCAGGTGGCGCTGATTGTCCCTCTTGGTTTTCTTTTCCAGTGTTTGCCTGAAGGCTTCGGTGACATCGACGCCCGTCTGATTGGCAATGCAGAGCAGCACCCAGAGAATGTCGGCTATTTCTTCATCAAGGTTGTCCTTTTCGCCCGGTTTGAACGACTGGTCGCCATATTTCCGGGCCATGACGCGAGCCAGTTCTCCGACTTCTTCGGTCAGCACGGCCATGTTGGTCAGTTCGCTGAAGTAGCGCACGCCATACTGTTTTATCCAGTTATCTACCTGTTGCTGGGCATCGCTTAGCGTGATGCCGGCGTTGTTTTCTTCCGTATTCATCGTATGTTTTTCTCTTTTTATTCTTTGTTCTTGGTGTCCATGCAGATGGTAACGGGGCCGTCGTTCAGCAACTCTACTTTCATGTCTGCCCCGAATTCTCCGGTACCGATTTCTTTACCCAATGCCTGGCTCAGGCTGTGGCAGAACTCTTCGTACAAGGGGATGGCAATGTCCGGCTTCGAGGCCCGGATGTAGGAGGGACGGTTCCCTTTTTTGGTCGAGGCGTGCAGCGTGAACTGACTGATGACCAGAATTTCGCCGCCGATATCGAGGACCGATTTGTTCATTACGCCGTTTTCATCGTCGAAGATGCGCAGGTTGACAATCTTTTTGCACAGCCAGTCGATGTCTTCCCGGTTGTCGGCGTCTTCGATGCCGACCAGAATCATCAGTCCTTTCCCGATGGCCGATTTACAATGTCCGTTGATGGTGACGGAAGCATGTCCGGTGCGTTGTATCACTACTCTCATTTTACTTTTGTTTTACAGTTGGGTCACAAATATACAGATTATCCCAATCAAAAGAAATAGGCAGGACCAAAATCCTGCGTCGTGAGCCGACTTTTTTCAGGGCGTATGTCTCCGGATGATTCCCTCTTCGAGGGAGATTCCCTTACGGTTTGTCTGCTTCAAAGTAATCCCGGAGGATTTTTGCTTTTGCTTCGCCTACGACGGCTGTCAGAGCCTCTGTCGAAGCCTCCTTGATGCGCTTCACGCTTTTAAATTCTTTCAGTAGGGCTGTTTTAGTCTTTTCGCCGATGCCTTTGATGTCGTCCAGTGCCGATGCAATCTGACGTTTGCTGCGTTTGTCGCGGTGGAAAGTGATGGCGTAGCGGTGTACTTCGTCCTGGATGCGCGTCAGCAGGTGGAAGAGAGGCGTATTCTGTTTCAGCCCGATGGTTTGCGGTGGGAAGCCGTAAAGCAGTTCCGACGTACGGTGTTTTCCGTCCTTGGCAAGTCCGGCGATGGGAATGTCGAGTTGTAGTTCGTCTATCACCTCCTTGACGGCGCTCATTTGCCCTTTTCCGCCGTCGGTGATAAGCAGGTCGGGCAGGGGTTGTTTCTCCTCGATGGCGCGCTGATAGCGTCGTCTGACGACTTCTTTCATCGAGGCATAGTCGTCCGGCCCTTCAACGGTCTTGATGTTGTACTTCCGGTAGTCCTTTTTCGATGGCTTTCCCTTGATGAATACGACGCATCCGGCCACCGGATCGGAACCTTGAATGTTCGAGTTGTCGAAACATTCTATCTGGATGGGCAGCTTTTTGAGGTGCAGTTCGTCTTGTATTTCCTTGAGCAGACGGACGGTTCTCTGCTCCGGATTCAGCTTCTCTGCCTGCTTCAGTCGGTCGGCTTTGTATTGCTTGACGTTGAGCAGGGAGAGGTCGAGCAGTTTCTTCTTGTCGCCACGCTGCGGCACGGTGAAAACGACGTCTTTCAGCTCCATGTCCGGTTCGAAGGGGACGATGATTTCGCGCGAAAGACTCTTATAACGTTCCCTCATTTCGACGATACCCAGCGCCAGCAGTTCTTCTTTGCTTTCGTTCAGCCGTTTCTTGTATTCGAAGGTGAAGGCCTGGTTGATGGCGCCATTCGTGATGTGCAGGTAGTTGATGAATGCCGAACCGGCGTCGTTGTCTTCCTCGATGGAGAATACGTCGATATTGTGCAGTATGTTGCTTACAACTTCCGACTTCGAACGGTAGTTTGCCAGCAGCATATATTTCTCTTTCACTTGCTGTGCTTCTTCAAACTTCATTTCGGCTGCCAGGTTTTGCATCTTCTGGTAAAGCATCCGTTCGATATCTTGCGTGTTTCCTTTCAGAATTTCCTTGATTTCATCGATGTTCTTCATGTACTCTTCCTGGCTTTGTTTGCCTATGCAGGGCCCGGCGCAGTTCTTGATGTGGTATTCCAGGCAGACGTTGAACTTCCCGTTTCGGATGTTTTCGGGCGACAAGTTCAGGTTGCATGTACGTAGCGGGTACAGGTGCTTGATTAATTCGAGTACCGCATTCATCGATGGAATGTGGCTGTATGGGCCATAGTAGGAAGAACCGTTTCGGATGATTCTCCTCGTCTTGAAAACCCGTGGAAAATATTCGTTTTGAACGCAGATGGAAGGGTAGGTCTTGTCGTCTTTCAACAAGACGTTGTAGCGTGGCTTGTATTTCTTGATTAAGTTGTTCTCCAACAACAGGGCATCCTCTTCCGTATTGACCACAATGTAGCGGATGTCGGCGATCTTACTTACCAATACACGCGTTTTCCCCGGTTCGTGTTCCCGATTGAAATAGGACGATACGCGACGCTTCAGGTTCTTGGCTTTGCCCACATAGATGATGGTGCCTTCGGCATTCAGATATTGATAGATGCCGGGGCCTTCGGGCAGATTCGAGACAATACCTTTCAGATAATCGTTGGTTTTCAGTTCTTCCATTTTGCTATAATTCCTGTTGTGTTAATGCCCTTCGTTACTTATAAATGCTAAAGTCTCTTTGTATCCTCCATCTGCTGTTTTCCGATGGATAGGGTACAAAGAGACTTTTTCTATATTCTTTTATTTCTTGAATTGCAGGATAGACGTGATGTCAATGCCTTCTTGAGCTATTTTCTCTCTTCCGTGCAATTGCTCCAGTTCAATAATGAAGTTGACGAACAGCTGCTTTTTATTCAGTTGGCGTACCAGCTGGCAGGCAGCTGCCATTGTTCCTCCGGTTGCCAGCAAATCATCATGGATGAGTACGACATCGTCTTCGCTGATAGCGTCCTTGTGCATTTGTATGGTGTCTTTCCCATATTCCTTGTCGTAGCTTATCTCGATGGTTTCGGCAGGCAGCTTGCCCGGTTTGCGGATGGGGACGAAGCCTGCCCCCAAACGGATGGCAAGTGCGGGGCCCATGATGAATCCTCTTGATTCGAGTCCAACAACCTTGGTAATGCCTTTGTCCTTGTACATCTCGTAAAGTATATCCAAGATAGTTTTTAAGGCATCACGGTCCTTGAACATCGTTGTGACATCGTAGAACAAGATTCCCGGTATCGGGAAATCGGGTATTTCTCGAATGCTTTTGATAATCGTTTCTTTGTTCATAATCAGACGTTTTAGCTTATTTATTGAATTATTTGTTTCACGTGGAACGCGGCTCGCTTATCGCCCCGAAAGGACCAGCAGAACGTTTATGTCGCTGGGTGATACGCCGGGAATACGACTTGCCTGGGCAATGGTCTCCGGATCTATCTTTATCAGTTTCTGGCGTGCTTCGGTGGACAATGATTGGATAGAGTTATAATCGAACTTCCCTTTGATCTTGATGCTTTCTAATCGGGCTAACTTGTCGGCTATGATACGTTCGCGACCAATATAGCCTTCGTATTTGATTAGGATTTCTGCAGCTTCGATGATTTCTTCTTTCCGATCTGTTATTTTATCCAGTTCGCGCTTCAGTGCACTTACATGCTCAGCTATGTTTTCGATGGTTACTTGCGGGCGGTTGATCAGATCGATCAACTTACATCCCTGCCGGAGTGGAGTAGTGCCCAATGCCTCTAATGCCGGATTGATTAATGCCGGCTTCATCGAATAGTTGCGTGTGAACTCGACTATGTGATTGATGGCTTCGCGCTTTTTGCACAACAATTCGTAACGGTCGTCTTTGGCAAGTCCTAACTTCCACGACTTCTCCGTCAGACGCATGTCCGCATCGTCCATGCGGAGCAGTATTCTGTATTCGGCTCGCGAAGTAAACATGCGGTATGGCTCATCCACGCCTTTTGTGACCAGATCATCGATGAGTACGCCGATATACGCTTCGTCGCGTCCTAAGGTGAAAGGTTCTCCACCGTGACAATTGATGTGGGCGTTGATTCCGGCAATTATTCCTTGTCCGGCGGCTTCTTCGTAACCGGTGGTTCCGTTTACCTGTCCGGCAAAGAACAGATTCCTTATCTTTTTCGTTTCCAACGTATGTTTCAGTTGGGTGGGGTCGAAGTAATCGTATTCGATGGCATAGCCGGGACGGTAAATGACGAGGTCGCGGAAGGCCGGGATCTTTTTCAGTGCGGCAATCTGTATCTCCATGGGGAGTGACGAAGAAAAACCGTTCAGGTAAAGTTCGCGGGTTGTTTCTCCTTCCGGCTCCAGGAACAGTTGGTGTTGTCCCTTATCGGGGAAAGTGACGATTTTGGTTTCGATGCTCGGGCAATATCGTGGGCCGATGCTTTTGATCTGTCCGTTGTACAGGGGAGATTCCGGCAAGCCTTCACGCAATATGCGATGCACTTCTTCGTTGGTAAAACAGGTCCAGCAGGGCAGTTGCTTCAAGTGCCGTGTGCCGGTGTTCATGAATGAAAATTTGTGGAAGTCTGCTTCGCCGTCCTGAATCTCCATGCAGTCGTAGTGTACACTTCGTCCGTCAATGCGGACGGGAGTACCAGTCTTCATGCGGCCGTATGTGATGCCATGTTGTGCGATGGATTCGGTTAGTTGGTAGGATGCAGGTTCAGCCATTCGTCCGCCTGGCAGCATGGTTCGTCCGACGTGCATCAGACCGTTCAGGAAGGTTCCTGCAGTCAGTATGACGCATTTTGCCCGAAAGGTAACGCCCCATACGGTCCGGACACCTGCTATTTCTCCGTTTTCAACGAGAATCTCATTGACGGTATCTTGCCAGATGTGTAAATTGGGGATATTCTCTAATACTTCCCGCCAGGCCCAGATGAATTTACCACGGTCGCATTGGGCGCGCGGACTCCACATGGCCGGTCCTTTCGAACGGTTTAGAATGCGGAACTGGATTGCAGTGCGGTCGGTTACCAATCCCATGTATCCGCCCAGTGCATCGATTTCGCGTACAATTTGTCCTTTGGCTATGCCGCCTACGGCCGGATTGCAGCTCATTTGTCCGATCTTGTTCATGTCCATGGTGATGAGACAAGTCTTAGAACCCAGATTGGCAGATGCGGCAGCGGCTTCACATCCTGCATGTCCGGCGCCGATTACAATTACATCGTACTTAAATTCCATTCGTTTAATATCTGTTATTATAACGTTGCAAAGGTAAGAAAAAGTTGGGTTAAGGTCTTACTTTCCGCATGTTACTTATGATTTCTTACGAAAAGGAGGATTTGAAGTATTGGCACGCAGATTGTCGGTCTTTTCTGATATCAGCGTGAAAGTCTGTCCTTATTCAGCCTTTCATGTTCAGAGCCTTATTTTCGGCCTCCTCCATGATTTCCCGTTCGCCGGGGCCTTTGTCGTTGATGCCGCACAGGTGGAGGATGCCGTGGATGATGACGCGGTCAAGCTCGCGTTTGTAGTCGTTGTTGGCAAACTGTTCTGCGTTGGTGCGCACCGTGTCCAAGCTGATAAAAAGGTCTCCGCTCAGGCGATTTCCCTCGCAATAATCAAAGGTGATTATATCCGTATAGTAATCGTGTTGCAGATACTGACGGTTCACTTCCAGAATCTTTTCGTCGGAGCAGAAAATGTAGGCTATTTCTCCGATTCTTTTTCCATAGCTTGCGGCTACGGCTTTAATCCATTCAGTTGTTTCTCGTTTCTTGATGTCCGGCATTTCCACGCCGTCTGTCTGGTAGCTGATCATAGGCTATTGATATGTCTTTAATTCGTTTCGTACTCTTTCATTGCTCTTATCCCTGCTTTGCCAGCCTCTTTTATCCTCTAAGCCGAAGTCAATGCGCCACCGTGTAGTGTCCCCATTATTATCAGGCAAAGAACAGATAACTGATGACGATAGCGGCGATGATACCCGAAAAGTCGGCAATCAGGCCGCATGTTACAGCGTTGCGTGTGCGGCTGATGCCTACGCTGCCAAAATATACAGCCAATATGTAGAACGTTGTGTCCGAAGCTCCGCGAGCCACGCAACTCATACGCCCCACAAACGAGTCGGCCCCATATTCTTTCATTGTGTCTATCATCAGCCCGTTGGCTCCGCTTCCGCTCAGCGATTTCATCAAAGCGGTGGGCAGAGCACCTACAAAGCTGGTGTCGATGCCGCACAAGCCGACAACGTAGCCGATGCCATTTACCAACATGTCCATGGCGCCCGAAGCACGGAATACGGCAATGCCGACGAGAAAAGCTACCAGATAGGGAATGATGCGTACTGCAGTGGTGAAACCTTCTTTGGCTCCTTCGATGAAAGCATCGTAAACATTGATTTTTTTTCGAAGTCCCCATACGATAAAGAGCAGGATAATGCTGAACAGAATTATATTGGCTGCCAAGGTCGAATAAGTCCCCATTTCATCACGTCCCACTCGGATAAAGAGCCAGATCAGGGCAGAAAAGAAAAGGGCGATGCAACCTATCAGGATAAGTACCGGTTTGCAGAATAGGTTTAAACGTTGCGAAATGCTTACCGCTGCTACACCTACAATGGTAGAGACAGTTGTTGTGAGCAGCGTCGGAATGAAAATGTCTGTGGGTTGTGCGGCTCCCATCTGTGCACGATACATCATGATGCTGACCGGGATGAGTATCAGTCCCGACGTATTCATCACCAGAAACATAATCATTGGATTGGTCGCTGTATCTTTTTTCGGGTTCAGCTCCTGGAGTTCTTTCATAGCTTTCAGCCCGAGTGGGGTGGCTGCATTGTCTAATCCAAGCATATTGGCCGACAGGTTCATGAAGATGCTTCCCATGGCGGGGTGCCCTTTGGGAATGTCCGGAAACAGACGGCAGAATAGGGGACTCAGCCAACGGCTCAGGGCATTGATCATGCCACTGTTTTCACCTATTTTCATGACTCCCAACCAGAGTGCCAATACTCCGGTAAGCCCTAATGAAATCTCGAAAGCGTTTTTGGAAGAATCGAAAGTGGAATTGACCAATTCCGTGAAGATTTCCGTGTCGCCCATGAACAACAGTCGGACAAGAGCCACGATGAAGGCAATGACGAAGAATGCCACCCAAATGTAATTCAGAACCATAGGCTAAATGTTATTTTGATTGCAAAAGTAAGCATATCTTTCTACTTGGCACGTGAATTTTGGCTATTTTTGTCCCCAAAGAGAGGAAAACATTCATATTCGAATAATCATGCAACAGACAATAGATATAGAACAGGAAATCCGTCAGTACATTGATCCGGTGAAGCGAGAATATCTGCCTAAGTTTTTTAAAACCGGTAAAGGGCAATATGGCGAAGGTGACCGCTTTTTAGGCGTTATAGTGCCCAATACCCGTATGGTGGCTCGCCGGCACAGAGACGAATCGTTTGAGGTGATAGCCGAACTGTTACAAAGTGAGTGGCATGAATGTCGCCTCTGCGCTTTGTTGATGATGGTAGAGCGTTTCAGGAAGTCTGCTCCTGACGGTAGAGAAGCCATCTATACTTTCTATTTACAACAAACGGCTCGCATTAACAATTGGGACTTGGTGGACCTTTCGGCTCCGTATATTGTGGGCGAGTACTTGAAGGATAAGCCACGTGATGTCCTTTATCGGTTGGCAGACAGTGATTGGCTTTGGGATCGGCGCATCGCGGTGGTTTCGACTTATGCCTTCATTCGGGCTAACGATTTCATCGATATTCTTCGTCTGTCGGAACATTTCCTAAAGCCGTATGCTACAGTTTCTGCGCAGTTTCCCAAGCTTCGTATGCACGACCTGATGCAGAAAGCCATCGGTTGGATGTTGCGTGAAATGGGAAAGCGCGACAAAGATTTGCTGGTGCAGTTTCTTGAAAAATATGCTGTTGTGATGCCTCGTACCATGTTGCGTTATGCAATAGAGAAGTTTTCGCCAGAAGAACGAAGTGGATTCATGGGGCGTTGAGGGAAAAAGAAAGTTAAGGCCGGCGTCATGTTGCATGAAAAGTAGGGGAAATATAAACGATGGAAACTAATAAATCCATACCTTTGCTCGTATTAATAGGTACGGTCGCTATGAAATATATCCTTTTGTTTACTATTCTGCTGTATGGCTTAGGCTGTTGCCCCAGCTTGCACGCACAACATATTGTCTCGAGAGAGTTGCCTTTCTTTTATCAACTCCCTTCCAACGAGATATTCGATATTTACCAGGATCGGGAAGGCTTTTTGTGGTTTGGGACAACAAACGGTTTGGCACGTTACGACGGTTTCCGCCTTCAATCGTTCCGTTCCGACTATAAGAATCTGAACCTGCTTACCGGCAATTCAGTATCGGCTTTAACCGACAATGCTCGTTATGTCTGGATTGGCACGCGCAACGGATTGAACCTTTACGATAAGCAGACTTGCAGAATATCGTCTTTCCCTGATGAACGCTTTCTTAATAAAAATATCAATTATTTAGCCACCGACCAATCCGGAAACGTTTGGGTAGCCGTGGAGAATAAGGTGTATCAATGCAATCCGGAAGCGACTGCTATTCGTGAATACATTCCCGCCCCAACCGGAGACCGGACTTATAATGTCAGTTCGGTATATATAGACCGTCAGGGCACAGTGTGGGCTCTTACCAATGGGGCAGGGTTGTTCAGATATGATGTAGCAACCGATTCTTTTAAGGGTTATCCACGGCTTGGGGGTGGCAATGCTCCTTATACGATGTATCAGGATAAATCGGGTAATTATTGGATTGGTACTTGGGGGGAAGGACTGTGGCAGTTCTTTCCCGATGAGCCGGAGAATTGCTATAAGCGTCATCATGTGATTCATGCCCGTACAGGAGAGAGTGAACCTATATTTTACAGTATGACGCAGGATGATACGTTCGGTTACTTGTGGCTGTTGTCGTATAACGAACTGTATGCCTTGAAATATACGGAAGCGCATACGTTGGAAAATGTTGATATTCATGATCGGGTGAATACACATATGATGTACACCAAAATAACCAAGGACCGTGAAGGCAATCTTTGGTTAGGCTCTTACGACATGGCATATACAGTCTTTTTCGACGATTCCCGAATAGACAGTTATCCGTTGCCGCAACTGAAGGAACACATGGGTTGGGATGCCAATCTGCTGAACCTTTGTATGGATACGGATAGCGTGATGTGGATCAGTCAGGACCGCTATGGACTTTGTCTGTATGATTTACAGCACGATTTGTTTGCCGATACCGGAGGCGATGCTCTTGATCGCCTGGGTGAAGTAGATGTGATTGTCAAGTCGAGGACAAAACCGGGGGTATGGGTAACTCCGCGTTTCTTTCCCAAAGTCCTGCGTGTGACGCATCGGGGGATGGCCGCCAGGGTGGAAGAAGATGTTGATTTGTCCCGCTTAGTTGCGAATCCGGGTGTCGTCAGATACCTGGCAGAAGATAATCAAGGAAATTTGTGGATTCTGACCCGATCGGATCTTTTAGTGAAAAGTCCCGATGGAAAGATTGTGATTGCCGATGCGTCGTTACCCGATTTGCAGGCTGTCTCCGGTGATAACGAAGGACGGGTGTGGGGCGTGTCATTGGATAAATGTCTGTATCGGTTGGAATATACCGGTGGGCAGATTGTTTTCGATGAAAAGGGACAAATTGAGTCATTGGCTCCTCAGGAGACGGTAGCACACATTTGTATGGATCAGGAAAATTGTTTGTGGCTGGCTACTTCTTTGGGACGTATATTCCGTTCGGAGAAAGATGGAAAAGGGGTATTCAGCAATATGGATTTGGATAGTAAGTTGGATAACTGCTCCATGTTGGGGTTATTGGCCGAACGTAACAACGTATGGATTATTTCCAATAAAAAAGTTCTTCAATACGATATCCGTCGGAAGACTTGCGTAAGCTATGCTACGTCGGATGAGAACATTTGTGTCGATATTTTCCGTTATAAGGCTTTCGGTACGGACGGCCGGGGAGGACTGTATGTCGGTGGGCATCGAGGATTTGTTCATATCAGTTCGGACGGAATGATTTCGGGGCGGCAGAATAAAAGTTTGCCCGTAGTATCAGATGTCCGGGTGGGTAACCAAAGTGTGTTCTTTGCCGACAACCTCGGACGAAATACTGTAACACGGGTGACATTGAAGCCTGACGACCGGAATATTGAAATCTTCTTCTCGCCGCTTCAATATGCTTTGAGTTCGAAGGTTCGGATGGCTTACAAACTGGAAGGGATGGACAAGGACTGGACGATACTGGACGAGGGTAGAAGTTCTGCTTTCTACAATACGCTGAGGAAGGGTAAGTATGCTTTTCGTCTTAAGGTAGAAAATGAGCAGGGCAAGTGGACCGAGGACAAGGTACTTCTGACGTTGGTGAAGGAACCGGCATTCTATGAAACATGGTGGGCATACACTATTTATATTGTGCTGCTGGCCATGGGTATTTATGGTCTGTTGTACCTCTATATAAGACGGATGAGACGGAAGAACGAGATGCAGTTGGAAGAAGAAATGATACGCACCAAGCTGAACTACTTTACCAACGTGTCGCATGAGTTGCTGACGCCGCTTACGGTTATTTCGTGTATGGCCGACTATATGGAGCAGAAACTGCCTGCAGCCCGTAGCTATTGCGACGTAATGAAGTCGAATGTGGACAGGTTGAAACGCTTGATACAACAGGTACTTGATTTCCGGAAAATGGATGTCGGAAAAATGAAGCTGAATGTTTCGGAGGGGGATGTCAGGGAATTTGTTCAAGGACTTTGTGAAAACAATTTCCGGCCGATTGCTTCGAAGAAGGGGCTTTCGCTCGAGATGATTTGTGAGCCGGCAGAGATAGTCGGTTATCTCGACTTTGATAAGCTCGACAAAATCCTCTACAATCTGCTTTCGAATGCAATCAAATATACTCCTGAAAATAAAGGCATCAAAGTAGTATTGCATCCTTTTGATAAAGAAGGGAAACGTTGGGTAAGCATTCAGGTAGCGGATGAAGGCATTGGCATTGCTCCGCAAGAGATAGAGCGGATTTTCACCCGTTTCTATAGTGATAAGCGGAACAGGGGAATAGAATCGAACGGCATCGGATTGTCTTTGACGAAAGAACTGGTAAGTTTGCATCACGGGACCATTTCCGTTGCAAGCACATTGGGGGCAGGTACTTGCTTTACGGTCGAAATTCCGATTGACAAGGATGCTTATGCCGAGGCAGAAATGATGGAAGAATCATTTGTCATGCAGGATGATGCTTGCGGAACTACTTTGCCCGGAGGAGACGTTCACGAGGCGGAAGAGGCTGACGGACAGGCGTCTGTTTTGCTGATTGACGACAACACCGAGCTGCTTTACATCATGAGGGAACTGTTTAAAGACAAGTACAATGTGCTGGTGGCAGCCGATGGCAAGCAGGCATGGGAACAACTGAATGCCTCCGAAGTCGATGTGATTGTCTGCGATGTCATGTTGCCCGACGTCAACGGATGGCAACTTTGCTCGCGCATCAAGTCGGATGTCCGGTTCAATCACATTCCTGTCATTATTCTGACGGCCAAGAACGGAGCCGACGATCAGGTGGCCAGCTACAATGCCGGAGCCGACGGATATATAGCCAAGCCGTTCGATATGAAGGTGTTACAGGCACGTGTGGACAATCTTATCAAGGCTTCCCGCCAGAGGCAGGCTGCTTTTCGGAAAGAAGAAGACGTCAATCTGGAACCTTTGTCCTATCCTTCGGCCGATAAGGAGTTTCTGGAGGCGGTCATCGCGAGTATCGAGGCTCATCTGGAGCAGGCGGAATTCGATCAGGAATTGCTTTCGAAAGAAATGGGCATGTCCAAATCTACGTTGTATCGCAAGATTAAGTCGGTGACCGGATTGACGCCTCTTGATTTTGTGCGCAATGTGAAGATGAAGCGGGCCTGCATGATGCTGGCCGACCGTTCGCGGAGCATTTCAGAGGTAGCCTATGCCGTAGGTTTCAATAATCCCAAATATTTTACAAAGTGCTTTAAGGAGGAGTTCGGAATTACCCCTACCGAATATCAGCAGAAGCAGGCACGCGGATGATACTTTTCCGGGCGATAACTGCTTCTGAAGGGTGTGAATTCGTTCATATTGGGAGTAGAAAAACGTCATGAAGGATTTTTCTCTCCATGATGGCACGATTTTAATACCTTGGTTTGCCATTTATTTTATTTTCTTTGCATATTCGTTTCATACAATAATACATTTATCATATGGAGAGAAAGAATTTATCATCTATCAAGAATCAATGGAATCAGAAACGTTATGCCGCAGGAATGCTGCTGGCATTCGTTTTGCTATGGACAGCCTTCCCGGCGTTGAAGGCGAGTGACGTCCGTAAACAGCTTTTTGACTATGACTGGAAGTTTGCTTTGGGCGACAGTGTGTCTGCTTCGGCAGCCGATTTTGACGATTCGGCTTGGCGGAAACTGGACTTGCCACATGACTGGAGCATTGAAGGAAACATTTCGGCTGATGCACCTACGGGTAACGATGGCGGATACTTCCCCAGCGGAGTGGCCTGGTATCGGAAAACGTTTGATGTGCCTGCCGACTACAGCGACCGGAAAGTGGGCATCTATTTCGAAGGCGTGTATATGAATTCCGAAGTGTTTGTCAATGGCGTTTCGCTGGGTGTCTGGCCGTACGGATATTCATCGTTCTTCTACGATCTGACTCCCCACCTCCGCTTCGGCGAACAGAATGTGGTGGCTGTACGTGTCGATAACTCGCAACAGAAGAATTGCCGCTGGTATTCGGGTTCGGGCATTTACCGGCATGTATGGCTGACGGTGACGGACAAAGTGCACGTTGACCACTGGGGGGTGGCTGTGACTACCCCCGAAGTGAGCGAACAGAAAGCTACCGTACAGGTGAAGACGGTATTGAAGAATGAAACTCCGTCCGGACGTCGTGTCACGCTGACTACAACCTTGTTCGATGCTCAGAAGCAGCATGTAGGCGAAGAGAAAACCGTTATAGAGCTGCCGGCCAACGGCACGAAGGAAGTTGCACTTAAGGTTCAGGTACAGCAGCCCTCTTTATGGAGCCCCGAGAATCCTTATCTGTACGAAGCCCGTTGTACGGTAGCCGAGGGTGACGAGGAGAAGGATTGTGTGACTCAGTCTTTCGGCATACGTACCATCGAGTATTCGGCCGAGAAGGGACTGTTGCTGAACGGAAAGAAGATTATCCTGAACGGCGGTTGCCTGCACCACGACAACGGCTTTCTGGGATCAGCTGCTTTCGACCGTGCCGAGGAGCGCAAGGTAGAGCTGATGAAAGCAGCCGGATTCAATGCAGCGCGCACGGCTCACAACGTACCTTCCGAAGCCTTCCTGGACGCTTGCGACCGTTTGGGCATGCTGGTCATCGACGAAGCCTTCGACGGCTGGCGCGAAAGCAAGAACAAGTTCGATTATTCCATCTATTTCGACAAATGGTGGCAGCGCGACCTCGCAGCCATGGTGCTTCGCGACCGCAACCATCCTTCCATTTTCTGCTGGAGCATCGGAAACGAAGTGATAGAGCGTAAGAAACTGGAAGTAGTGATGACTGCTCAAAAGCTGACCGACCTGGTGCATAAGCTGGACGGTACGCGTCCCGTCACTTCGGCCCTGGCAGCCTGGGACAGCGATTGGGAAATCTACGACCCGCTGGCAGCCGTACATGACATCGTAGGATATAACTACATGCTTTTCCGGGCACCGGCCGACCACAAGCGTGTGCCGTCGCGTGTCATCATGCAGACCGAATCTTTCCCTCGCGGAGCATTCGACAACTGGAAACTGGTGACATCCAATGAATACGTACTGGGCGACTTCGTATGGACAGCTCTCGACTACCTGGGCGAATCGGCCATCGGTCGTTATTATTACGTGGGCGACTCGGAAGGTGAGCACTATGTGCGTCCTCAGTATCCTTGGCACGGTGCCTATTGTGGCGACATCGACCTGACCGGTTGGCGGAAGCCGATATCCCATTATCGCGACCTGCTGTACAATCCGGACAAGAAACTGTATCTGGCCGTGAAAGAGCCGGACAACTATTATGGCAAAATCAAAGAGACTGCCTGGTCTGTATGGCCCACGTGGGAAAGCTGGACGTGGGAAGGACACGAAGGAAAACCGATTGACGTGGAAGTGTATTCCCGCTACCCGAAAGTACGCCTCTACCTGAACGACAAGTTGGTGGGCGAGCAGCCTACGGGCGTCGAACAGCAGTTCAAAGCCGTGTTCAACATGCCCTATCAGCCGGGTACGCTGAAGGCCGTGGGAGTAGAAGACGACCGTGAGGTCGAAGAAAAAGTGCTTGTCACGGCGGGCAAGCCTGCAAAGATACGCCTGACAGCCGACCGCAAGACGCTGACTGCCAACGGACAGGACCTGTCGTTCGTTACGGTGGAAGTAGTTGACAAAGACGGTCGCGTAGTGCCGGGCGCCGAAAACCGACTGACGTTCGACGTGAAAGGCGCAGGTGTGATAGCTGCCGTAGGCAATGCCAACTTGCGTGATACCGACAGTTACGTCGGCAACCAGCGGAATGCTTGGAAAGGGCGGGCAATGGTCATCCTGAAAAGTGCACGCAAGAACGGAAGCATCCGTCTGAAGGCATCGGCCAAAGGACTGGCATCGGCTTCGTTGGTCGTAAAAGTAAACAAATAAACGACAACCGACATCGCTGGC
>CABROZ010000035.1 GCA_902472795.1 uncultured Bacteroides sp.
GAGCCGTGCTTGTGTTGCTCGCGAGCCGTGCAAGTGTGGAACAAATGGGGGAGAAACGCTTGCGAGACAGGGGGAAAAAATCGAGAAATCGGGGGGGATTCTTCGATTTACCTGCACGAAATCCCGATAAATTTCGTATTTTTGCCTGCAACAGAAAAAAAATCCCGTAACGACATTGACAATTCCCCGATAGAATATGAGCGAAAACTTGGACGAACCGAAAGACGAACTGGAAAAAGACTTCAACGAAGCAGGCAGCGAAGAACACTCCGACTACAAACCCGCCGACACGAAAGATGCCAACGTGAAACACCAGCTGAGCGGCATGTACCAGAACTGGTTTCTGGACTACGCCTCGTACGTCATACTGGAACGCGCCGTGCCTCACATCCTCGACGGACTGAAGCCCGTGCAACGCCGCATCCTGCACTCCATGCGCCGCATGGAGGACGGCCGCTACAACAAGGTGGCCAACATTGTGGGGCACACCATGCAGTTCCACCCCCACGGCGACGCCTCCATCGGCGACGCGCTGGTACAGCTCGGACAGAAGGACCTCCTCATCGACTGCCAGGGTAACTGGGGAAACATACTGACCGGCGACAGTGCCGCCGCCCCCCGTTACATCGAAGCACGCCTCTCGAAGTTCGCCCTCGACGTGGTGTTCAACCCCAAGACCACCGAGTGGAAGCTGTCGTACGACGGACGCAACCGCGAACCCGTCACCCTGCCCGTCAAGTTCCCGCTGCTGCTGGTTCAAGGGGTCGAAGGCATCGCCGTGGGATTGTCGTCGAAGATACTGCCACACAACTTCAACGAGCTGTGCGACGCCGCCGTCCGCTACCTGCATCACGAGGAATTCCAACTCTACCCCGACTTCCAGACCGGAGGCAGCATCGACGTCAGCAAGTACAACGACGGCGAACGGGGAGGCACCGTCCGCATCCGCGCACGCATCGAGAAGATTGACAACAAGACCCTCGCCATCCGCGAAATCCCCTACGGCAAAACCGTGGCAAGCGTGTGCGACTCCATCGTAAAGGCCAGCGAAAAGGGCAAAATCAAGGTGAAGAAAGTGGAAGACCTTACCTCGGGCAACGTCGAGATACTCGTCCACTTAGCTCCCGGCGTGTCGTCGGACAAGACCATCGACGCCCTGTACGCCTTCACCGACTGCGAGGTGAGCATCTCGCCCAACTGCTGCGTCATCGACGGACAGAAGCCCCACTTCCTCACCGTAAGCGACGTGCTGCGCAAATCCGTGGACAACACCCTGTCCCTGCTTCGTCGCGAACTCCAGATACGCCGCGGCGAAATCATGGAAAGCCTGCACTTCGCCTCGCTCGAAAAAGTATTCATCGAAGAGCGCATCTACAAGGACCGCGAGTTCGAACAGGCCCCGAACATGGACGCCGCCTGCGAACACATCGACCTGCGCCTGACGCCCTACTACCCCACCTTCGTACGCGAAGTGACCAAGGACGACATCCTGCGGCTGATGGAAATCAAGATGGCGCGCATCCTCAAGTTCAACTCCGACAAGGCCGAAGAAGCCATCGTCCGCATGAAAGCCGACATCGAAGAGATTGACCGCCATCTGGACAACATCGTGGAATACACCGTCGATTGGTTCCGCATGCTGCAGGACAAGTACGGCAAGAACTTCCCCCGCCGCACCGAGCTGCGCAACTTCGACACCATAGACTCGGCCAAAGTAGTCGAGGCCAACGAAAAACTATACATCAACCGCGAGGAGGGCTTCATCGGAACCAGTCTGAAGAAAGACGAGTTCCTGGCCAACTGCTCCAATCTGGACGACGTCATCATCTTCTTCCGCGACGGACGCTACTTCATCACGCCCGTGGCCGACAAGAAGTTCGTGGGCAAGAATATCCTCTATGCCAACGTGTTCAAGAAGAACGACAAGCGCACCATCTACAACCTGTGCTACCGCGACGGCAAGGAAGGCACCACTTACATCAAGCGCTTTGCCGTGACCTCCGTCGTGCGTGACCGCGAGTACGACGTCACCCAAGGCACCCCCGACTCGCGCATCACCTACTTCAGCGCCAACCCCAACGGCGAGGCCGAAATCATCAAAGTCACCCTGAAGCCCAACCCGCGCCTGCGCAAAATCATCTTCGAGGAAGACTTCAGCAAGATAGGCATCAAGGGACGGCAGGCCATCGGAAACATCCTGACCCGCAACCCGGTGCACAAAATCAGCCTGAAGCAGCGGGGAGGCTCTACCTTAGGCGGACGAAAAGTATGGTTCGACAGCGACGTGCTGCGCCTGAACTACGACGGACGCGGCGACTACTTAGGCGAATTCCAGAGCGACGAACTCATCCTGGTGGTGCTGAACAACGGAGACTTCTATACCACCAACTTCGACGTCAACAACCATTACGAAGACAACATCCGCATCATCGAGAAATTCAGTCCCGACAAGGTGTGGACCGCCGTCCTCTACGATGCCGACCAGCAGAACTATCCCTACATCAAGCGTTTCTGCTTCGAGCCCTTCACCCGCAAGCAGAACTACTTAGGCGAGAACAAGAACAACCGCCTCATTCTGCTGACCGACGAATACTATCCGCGCTTAGAAGTGGTATTCGGCGGACACGACAGCTTCCGCGAACCGATGATCGTCGAAGCCGACGAGTTCATCGCCGTGAAGGGCTTCAAGGCCAAGGGAAAGCGCCTGACTACCTTCACCGTTGAGACCATCAATGAGCTGGAGCCCACCCGTCAGCCCGAACTGCCCGACGACAACGCCGGCAACACTCCCGACGAAGAGCCCGAAAATCTGGACCCCGACCGCGACAAGAGCGAGGGCGACATCATCGACGAGATAACGGGACAGATGAAACTCTTCTGAGGAAATCAGGAGCATACCTTTATATATACATCAAAAAAGGTTTTGAGCCAAGCGAATGAAAAATAAGAAATGAAGAATCATGAAATGCGGGATGCCCCGGACATTTCTTTAAAGAATAAGATGAACCACAGATTTTTATACCTGATCCTGACCTTGCTCGGCTGTACCACGCTGGCGGCACAAAGCCCCGAACAGCAAGCCGTGCAGGCACTGAAGGCCGACTCGGCGGCACAAAGCCGCTTCATCACCCGCGCAACGCTGTACGGCGTGGGGGCCACCAACGTATTCGACACCTACCTGTCGCCGCAAGAGTACCGGGGCATTGAGTTCCGCATCGCACGCGAAAGCATGCGCATGACCCATTGGTTAGACGGCAACATCTCGCGCCAGACCTTCTTCCAGGGCAACTTAGGCTACACGCACAACCGTGCCGAAAACAACAACACCGTAAACGCCCTGCTCAACTGGAACTATGCCCTGCACTACAACTTCCGCCTGACCGACAACTTCCGCCTGCTGGCCGGAGCCGCGGGCGAGCTGAACGGCGGCTTCGTCTATAACATGCGCAACGGCAACAACCCCGCACAGGCACGTGCCTACGTCAATCTGGCCGCATCGGGCATGGCCATCTGGAACCTGCGCATCCGCAATTACCCCCTCACGCTGCGTTACCAGCTGAACCTGCCCGTCATGGGTCTGATGTTCTCGCCCCACTACGGACAGTCGTACTACGAAATATTCTCCTTGGGCAATGCCGACGGAGTGGTCCGCTTCACCTCGCTGCACAACCAGCCCTCGCTGCGGCAGATGCTGACGGCCGACTTCCCCGTGGGACGCGTCAAGATGCGCCTGGCCTACCTGTGGGACGCACAACAGTCCAGCATCAACGACATCCGCACCCATACGTACTCGCACGTATTCATGGTGGGCTTCGTGAAAGAACTCTACCTGATGCGCAACAAATAAACCGAAAGCCTTATGAAAACCCGTTATACCCTATACAGCCTGTTGCTGTCCCTGCTTGTGCTGGCAGGCGGCTGCATCCGCGAAGAAGAATTCGACAATACCCCGCAGGGCAACTTCGAAGCCCTGTGGCAGATCATCGACGAGCAATACTGCTTCCTCGACTACAAACAGATAGACTGGGACGCCATCCACGACAAGTACCAACCCCTGATCACCTCGGACATGAGCAACGACGGCCTGTTCGAAGTATTAGGCAACATGCTGGCCGAACTGAAGGACGGACACGTCAACCTGTACAGCGCCTCGAACACCGCCCGATACTGGGACTGGTATCTGGACTACCCGCGCAATTTCGACGAAGCCATCGTCGAGCAATATCTGGGGCGCGACTACCGCATCTCGGGCGGGCTGAAGTACCGCATCCTCGACGACAACATCGGCTACATCTACTACGGCGACTTCTCGTCGGGCGTGGGCGACGGCAATCTGGACGAAGCCCTGTCGTACCTGTCCATCTGCAACGGCCTCATCATCGACGTGCGAAACAACGGAGGGGGCAATCTTACCTATGCCAGCCGCATTGCGGCCCGATTCACCAACGAACGGGTGCTGACGGGCTACATACAGCACAAGACCGGCAAGGGGCACAGCGACTTCTCCGACCCCGAACCTATCTACTTAGAGCCTTCGAACAGCATCCGCTGGCAGAAACAGACGGTGGTACTGACCAACCGCCACTCCTACAGCGCCACCAACGACTTTGTCAATTCGATGAGTGTGCTGCCCGGCGTCACCCTCGTGGGCGACAAGACCGGAGGCGGTTCGGGTCTGCCCTTCTCGTCGGAGCTGCCCAACGGCTGGGCGGTGCGTTTCTCAGCCAGTCCGCACCTCAATGCGCAGATGGAACAGATTGAGTTCGGCATCGACCCCGACATTCACATCGACATGGACCCCGCCGACGAAGCCAAAGGCGTGGACACCCTCATCGAACGGGCCCGACAACTGCTGAAGTCGGGGCAGTAAGCCTTCCTGCAAGCAGCCTGCAGGCACCGTACAGGCGCAGTTTATGCCCCCCGACCGCCAAAATCTTTGTCAAAGAGTTTGCCGCAACCGAAAATCTTATTATCTTTGTCGCCGCTAAACCTGATTAGCCCCCGGCGGGTGTGGCGTAATTGGCAGCCGCGCCAGACTTAGGATCTGGTGCCGTAAGGCGTGTAGGTTCGAGTCCTATCACCCGCACTTTTTCACTGATGGAAAAAAGAAGATGCACTTCTGCCGAGGTGCATCTTCTTTTTTTGCCCATGCCCGACGGCTTGTTCCGCCGGCTTGCCGCCGCCCTGTCCGAAGCTTGTCCGAAGCCCGCCACAAGGCCTCCGGACAGGGGTTTGAGCGACGCAAGTGTGGCTCGCGAACAACACTTGTGTGGCTCGGGAGAAACACAAGTACGGCTCGCGAGCCGTGCAAGTGTCGCTCGCGAGCCGTACAAGTGTCCTGTAAACCGACTGTTTTTACTCCATTCCGCCGCCGGAAGCTCCGCTGCTTTCGCCCGACTTCACATCGTCGTTGGTGATGGTGCGTGCCGCTTTCTTCACGCTGGCCTTCAGCTCGCCAATGCGGTAGCTGATGCTGACGCCGAAGCGCATTTGCGGATATTTGTTCCACGTGTCGTACGAGAAGCCCTGCCCCGCAATGTGCGACTCGTAGCGGTTGTACTTCTTCAGGAAGTTGCTGGCAAAGGCCGAAAGCGACAAGCGCCGCTCCATGAACGACTTGTTCAGGCTCAGGCTGTAGCCGAAGAAGCTGCTACCCTTTCCCTGAAGCATGATCCACGGGGTCTGACCGAAGACGTTCAGGCTCAACCGCCAGTCGTGCTTGAAGGTCTGCTGCGCTCCGCCGTAGCCGAAGAAGCTCCATCCGCTGTTCTTCAGCCCCTGTGCACCCTTCAGGTCCGTGTAGCTGCCGAAAGCATTGATGTAGATACGCGTATCTTTCGTGGCATTCCAGTTGACGTAGCCACTCAGGCTGAGGTCGCGACTCTTACCGATGTTCCGGTAGGTGGTGTAGAGCACGTCCTTGCCGGTCTTCTTGTCTTCGGACAGGTCGGGAATCTCGTCCTCGGACACCAGGTTGGTGACGGACTGGATGCTGTTGTTCGTAAACGAGTAGCGGGCCGAGAGGTTGATGTTGAACTTCTGCGTGAAGTTGCTGTAGCTGAGGTCGAAGGCATGGCTGTGCTCGCTCTCCAGCTCGGGATTACCCTGGCTGAGGTTGGAGGGGTCGCTGTCGTCGAGGTACGGATTCAGGTAGCCGATGCTCGGACGATAGATGCGCATGTTGTAGCCTAAGCGCAGGTTCGACAGGTCGCTCAGCATCCAGCCCACCGAAGCGGAGGGCACTACGTCGTCGTAGTTCTTGCGGAAGTCGTCGCCGCGTCCCAGCAGGTATTTCACGTCCTCGATGGTATGCTCGTAGCGCACGCCCAAACGTCCGGAAAGCTTTTTCCACTTCAGCCCGTAGCCCAGGTAGGCGGCTATGATGTCGTTCAGATGACGGTAGTGCTTGCTTTGCTCGTCGTCGAAGCTGTAGTCCGATTCGGCATTGCCTGCCGTGCGCAGGTAGCGGTCGTTGTCCGAGGCGTTGTTGCGCAGGATGTACTTCACGCCCGTCTCCAAGGTGTGCAGCTTGCCGATGGGCGTGGTGTAGTCGGCCTGGAAGGTATGTTCGGTAGTGCTCTGGCTGCCGTCGTTGTGCTGATCCTGCAAGCGTCGCAGGTAGTCGGTCCAGTCGGCATGTCCGTAGGCGATGTCGTATTCGGAATAAGCGTCCGAGGTCTGCGGGCGGGTATTGATCTTGTACGAGAAGGTCAGCATGCGGCCTGCCACCGTGCGCGACATCTTCTGATAGTCGATGCCTCCGTCGATGGAGTACCACGACGACTCGCTGCGGTTACCGATGGTGTACTGATAGAGCAGGTGGTTGTCTAAGGGCGAGAATCCGCGGTACGCACTGCTGCCGTTGCCGTGGCTGCCTCCGCCCCACAGGCCGAAAGTGGCGGAAATCAGATTCAGCGAGTCAATCTCGTAACTGGCCTCCATGCTGCCCGACTGGAACGAGCTGTTGCCCGTGCTGCTGCCCTCGTAGTCCAGGTTGGCCACTGCGGCCGTGACGTCGGTGGCACGCTGCGAACCGCCCGAATAGCTGCGGGGCGAGTCGTTGTAGTTGTAGTTGTAGCGCGCACTCACGGTCAGTTTGCCCGTCTGCACGGTGCCGAACAGTCCGCCACCGGCGCCGCGGTTGCTGACGTTGCCGCTGAGGGTCACCGTGTAGCCTTCGAATCCCCCGCCTTCGGTCACGATGTTCAGGATGCCGCCCACGCCCTCGGCGTCGTATTTGGGACCAGGGTTGGTGATGACCTCAATGTGCTTGATGGTGTTGGCGGGCATGCTCTTCAGCACCTCGGTGGGGTTGTTGCTCATCATGTTGTTGGGCTTGCCGTTCACATAGACCTTGAAGGAGCTGCTTCCGTTCACTTTGATGTTGTCTTCTCCGTCCACGGTCACCAAGGGTACCTTGCGAAGCATCTCGAGCAGCGAGTTGGTCTCCGAGTCGGGGTCGTCCTTCACGTTGTATTCTATTTTGTCAATGTCGGCCTTCACCAACGGCTTCTGTGCCACTACTTCCACCTGGCCCAGTTCGTTCGAGGCATCGGTGATGTAGAGGGTGCCGAAATCCACTAACTTCTCGCCTGCCTTGACGGTGAAGTCCCTGACAATGGGGTTGCGTCCCACCGAAGTGATGGTGAGTACAAAGTTTCCCGTGCCGGGCACCTTTTCGTGGAATTCACCCTTCATGTCCGACACTAACATTTTCACCGCCTGCTGCGGTTTCTCTTTCTTGGCCACGCGGATGGTGGCATACGGCTCGCCCTCGTGGGTGAGCGAATCGAGCAACACTCCCTTGATCTGGAAAGTGGCTACCGTGCCCTGTGCCACTGCCACGGCCGATGCTCCGACGAGCATCCACAGCAGTACACAGCACTTCATGATGCATTTAGCGCTTTTCATACTCTTTTCAAATAACCTACTGTTTGTCTGTTGATGTATTGTTCCGTACGTATGTTTTTCTTCTTACATACGGGCGGGCAAAATTAGAACGTTTTCCGATGGTTACGAGATTATCGGAGTTAAAAAAGGCAAAACTACACTAATTCGCGAACCGGACGGAGCATGCAGTGAAGCAATGTTCTTCTTCTCCACCACATACGCATGTCGCCGGAGTCTGCATCCGGGAGCAACAGAAGCTATTTGATAAGATAGAAAATCAGGAGCAGGCATACGTTGACGGCAATCACGCAACCGAAACCCTTCAGTATCCAGCCGCGCAGCGTGCTGCCCCGCCCCGCAAAGAAAAGGGCGTAACACATGTTGACGGCAATGTTGCTGACAATGGCCTGCATGCTGCACGCCGTAATGACAAGCGTGGCCACACCGCCCGTACCTTGCAGCAGGTTCAGGATGAACGGGGTAATGTCGCTGAAACCGGAGACGAACGACAGCAGGGTCAGACCGCCCGTACCGGCGTAGATCAGCGTATAGTGCGTCAGTACGGTAAACACCACGAACAACCCCGCAAAGATCAGAGCCACCTTGAACTCCAGCGGGTTGCGGCTGTCGTCATCGTCTTCGTCCTGCCCTTCCTGGTGCTTGCGCCGGTGACGCAAGTGCATATACCACGCCACACCCGCCGACACGACCGCCATCCCCAGCAGGTAGGGATAAATAGTCTGCAGCGTCTCGCGGCTGAAGATACCTATCAGGATGAAGAACCGCAGGAACATCATGCTCACCGCCAGCAGCATGGCGGCCACATACTCGGGAGCATCCTGTGCCGAAGCCCCCCGGCTCTTGCGGGCCAGCACCGAAATGGTGGCCGTACTGCTGTACAGTCCGCCGATGATGCCCGACACCAGAATGCCCGACTCGCGGAACACATACCGCCGCAACAGGTACGACAGGTAGGAGATGCCCGACACCACCACCGTGGCTAACCAGATGCTGTAGGGCGTCAGCTTGATGCCCGGAATCAGAGTCTTATCGGGCAGCATCGGCAGTATGATGCCGCTGATGGCGAGGAACTTGGCCAGCGTAATCATTTCGTCGTTCTTCATGCGCTGTGCCAGCTCGGTAAAGGTATGTTTCAGCTCGGTGAAAAGCAGCACGGTGACCACCACCATGACGTAGAACCACGAAGGTTGCGTAGCCACGATGGGAGCAATGCAATAGGTAATGAGGGCAATGATGACGGTCGTCACCCCGAACAGATGGAACTGCGTCTGCTTGACGTAATAGTTCAGCGCCAGTAGCACGCCCAGCACAGCCCCGCCGCCCATAAACAGGCGATAGTTCACGGGGTCGAGAATGTAAAGCAGATAACCCAGAATGCCGATGAAAGTAAACGTGCGGTCGGTTCCGAAAAGCGTAGTCTCGCCTTCGTGCTTCAGGCTGATGCGCCGTTGCGACAGCCCGATAAGCAGGGAGAAAAGGGTCACCAGGACGAAGGTGACTAATTCGCGGGGCAGGTATTGATAAAGTTTCTCCATAATACTCCGTTATAAGTTTGCTCGGCACCTCCCGCGCCCGCACGTCGTCACCAGCGGCAGAAAGGATGCCTCATCAGTTGCGCATTGTAGTAGCGGGCGTCTCCCGTTACTTCCTGCCCGATGAAATCGGGCTTTTCGAAAGGTTCGTCGGGCGAGGACAGTTCGACCTCGGCAATGACCAACCCTTCGTTTTCGCCATAGAATTCGTCCACTTCGAACACGTGCCGGCCGCTTCGCACTAAGTAGCGCGTCTTGTCGATGGCTCCCGGCTCACAGATTTTCATCAGGTCGCGGGCTTCGTCCAGCGGTATCTCCTTTTCCCACTCGTAACGGCTGATGCCCGAGGCATCGGCGGGTCCCTTGATGGTCAGGTAGCCCTTGTCGTCGCGGATGCGGACGCGCACGGTCCGTCCGCGCGCACTACAGATGTATCCCTGCACAATGTGACTGCTGGCGTAAGCCTTCGACTTGTACTCGCCATCGACGAGAAATTTCCGTTCGATTTCTTGTGGCATAATTCTATCTTCTTATCAACCCCAGAAGGAGTAGAGTACAAACATGGCAATGACCAATATCACGGCTACGACGCCAATGCCTATCAGAACCTTCTTGCCTTGCTCTTCTTCCTTGCGGGTATGTCCCATATTCTTTTTATTCTTTCCCATGGTGTTTCTATAGTTTTAAGTTCAACGATGAACAAAGTAAGAGGAAAAAAGGGAGGAATGCAAGAAAAAAGAAAGAAAAAAGAAAGGAAGCTCGCATTTTTCGCATCCGGCAGACAGGTAGCTGCCATCCGGAGACAATGAATTCCGCCCGATCCGCCGCCTCGCATCGGGCACAACAGGCAGGCAACATACCGTCCGGCGACTGGTCGGAATCGCCTCCGGTGCCGGAAGCTGATGGCCAGACACAGAGTTGCCTCCTTCCTTCGCAACAGGCAGATTCTGTTAAACATTGTTATAAACGCTTCTGTTCAAAGAGATTTATGCACCTATCAACGTACCTTTACCCACAAATCAAACATACACGATAGCATGAAAACACCTCAAATCCTTTTACTGGCAACGTGCTTGTTTGCAGGAGCCTGCCAGAATGTAACCAAACAGGAACCTCCCAAGGATATCATTTCCGTTAACATGGAACAGGTTACAGACAGTCTGTTCAGATACTCGGAACTGTTCCAGTCCGTACAAGTCATCCCGTTGGATAACAGTGACGTATTAGTAGCCGGCATCGACAAAATGATTGTCGGGAAAGACCTGCTGTACATACGCGACAACCGGACAGAAAGCATATACGCTTTTCGGAAAGACGGATCTTTCGTCCGGAAATACGGAAGCCTGGGTCCGGGACCCGAAGAATACGGCAGTTGCCGCGACTTTACCATAGACGAACAGGGGAACAAACTCTACCTGTACGACGCGCGCCGCAACAGAATAATAACGTATAACCTGCAGACGGGCGAGTTCGAAAACGATCTGCCTTTGGAAAAACCCCTGCAAAGCAACGAAATCTCCTATTACGAAGGCAATCTGTATGCCTCGCAAGCCTATTCTCATCCGCAAACAGCTGACCCTTGCTACCTGTTGCACCAGATAGATCTGCGCTCGGGACGGGAAACCGGGACCATGCTGGATGCCGACGTTTACAACAAGGGATGGAAAGGAGAATTCCTCAGCGCCGGAAAGAGCTTTGCCAATATAGACGGCGAAATATGGTTCTGCAGCGGACTGATGGACACCGTGATGACCATCAGGCAAGGAAAAGCTGTCCCGGCAATGGTCATGCAGGGAAAAAACGTCGTACAAAAAACCGACATCGACAAAGAGGCCTTGTCTGCCAATTCTTCCCCCACTGACCAAACTCGGCAAATGATGAACCTGTTCATGCGTCTGAACAAGGAACAGAAACAGTACGGGTTCTCCAACTTCTTCATGCACGACAAAGACATCTGGTTCCAATGCTTTGGCGGCTCGATACTGAAGGTACGACACAATCTGCAGGACGGAACGACCAGCATCTACTCAAAGACCGAAGACGATGTGCTGTTCCGTGCGGGCAGCAATGTAAGTTCCGTCCCCAATTACCTGACTGCCGACGAAGGAGGAGTGTACTACGGCTACAACACGGAGCAGCTGCGCGAACTGCAACAACTTTTCTATAAGAGAGAACTGTCGGACAAGGTAATCGGTACCATCGGAATTCTGCATCTGAACGAAGAATCCAATCCCGTTGTGCTGTACTACCAGTTCAAAAAATAAGCTTTCCCTTTAACGGCCGTCCTCTGTAGAGCGATTCCTGACGGAGCATGTTCCGGCCGTACGGATACAATAAAAGCACTTTTCAGGAAGGTCACGTCTCATTGACGTTCTCCCTTCGGAAAGTGCTTCTTTATTTTTCCGGCATTCCGTCCCCCGAAACAAGGGGGTTGATTTTTCCCCAGTCAGAGAAAAATATTTCTTCAACCGGGGAATATCATTTTTCCGGTTTGGCTGCATTTTCAGGCCGTCTCGCCTGCTCCGGCAAACTCCATCAGGTAAGCCTTGACAAATCCGTCTATCTTACCGTCCATCACGCCGTTCACGTCGCTTGTCTGGTAGTTGGTTCGATGGTCTTTCACACGGCGGTCGTCGAAGACGTAGCTGCGGATCTGCGAACCCCACTCAATCTTCTTCTTGCCGGCCTCGACCTTCGCCTGCTCGGCCATGCGGTGCTTCATCTCCTTGTCGTACAGCATGGAGCGGAGGAGTCGCAATGCATTTTCGCGGTTCTTCGGCTGGTCGCGCGTCTCGGTGTTTTCAATCAGGATTTCTTCTTCCTCGCCCGTGTAGGGGTCTTTGTACTGATAACGCAGACGGACGCCGGACTCTACCTTGTTCACATTCTGTCCACCCGCACCGCCGCTTCGGAAGGTATCCCACGAAATGCGTGCCGGCTCGATGGTCACTTCGATGGTGTCATCGACCAACGGAGTGACAAAGACGGATGCGAACGACGTCATTCGCTTGCCCTGTGCATTGTAGGGCGACACGCGTACCAGGCGGTGTACTCCGTTTTCACCTTTCAGGTAACCGTAGGCATAGGGGCCGCTGATTTCGATGGTACAGGTCTTGATGCCCGCCTCGTCACCTTCCTGCAGGTTGGCAATCGTGGCCTTGTAGCCGTGGGTTTCGGCATAGCGCAGGTACATACGCATCAGCATGCTGGCCCAGTCCTGGCTTTCCGTACCTCCGGCACCTGAGTTGATCTTCAGCACGCAGTCCATCTGATCGGCTTCGTCGCGGAGCATGTTCTTCAGTTCGAGTGCCTCGACGGCTTCGGCGGCTTTGTTGTAAGCCTCGTCCACCTCTTCTTCGGTCACCAGTTCGTCCTTATGGAAGTCGAAGGCCAGCTGCAGTTCGTCGGTCAGGGTCTTCACTTCGTTGTATCCGTCAATCCATTGCTGCAGGCCTTTCACCTTCTTCATCTGCGCTTCGGCAGCCTTCTGGTCGTCCCAGAAGCCGGGTGCCTGCGTGCGCAGCTGCTCTTCTTCTACTTGAATCTTTTTCCCTTCGATGTCCAGATAGCGGCAGAGCGCTTCGGTACGTTCCTTGATGTCCTTCAGTTGTTCTATGGTAATCATCTGTCTATGTGATTTAGCTGTTATTCTTGATGCATGGAAGTCGAAATCTGCGCAAAAGGCCTGCCTTCGGCAGCAGATTCTTTCGTTCGGCTTGCAAAGGTATGAAAAAAACGCATAAATTTGCGGTTATCAACCTAATTAAGTATTGCTTATGAACAAACGAATCAGACAATTCGGTTTTTCGCTCCTGCTGCTGGCCACGTTAGGACTGGGCAGCTGCAGTTCGAAGTACAGTTACGAGACTGTTCCCAACGACCCGCTTCAGGCACGCATCTACACCCTGGACAACGGGCTGAAAGTGTACATGACCGTCAACAAGGACGAGCCACGCATCCAGACCTACATCGCCGTGCGCGTAGGCGGTAAGAACGACCCCGCCGAGACAACCGGTCTGGCCCATTACTTCGAACATCTGATGTTCAAGGGCACCAACCACTTCGGCACCCAGAACTACGAAGTGGAGAAACCGCTGCTGGACCAGATTGAACAGACGTTCGAAGTCTATCGCAAGACTACCGACGAAGACCAGCGCAAAGCCATCTACCATACCATCGACAGCCTTTCGTACGAGGCCTCGAAGTATGCCATCCCCAACGAGTACGACAAGCTGATGGCCGCCATCGGAGCCAACGGCACCAACGCCTACACCAGCTACGACGTGACCTGCTACACGGAAGACATCCCCAGCAACGAAGTGGAGAACTGGGCCAAGATTCAGGCCGACCGCTTCAAGAACTGCGTCATCCGCGGTTTCCACACCGAGTTAGAGACGGTTTATGAAGAAAAGAACATGTCGCTCACCCAGGATAGCCGCAAGGTATATGAGCAGACCCTTGCCGCCCTCTTCCCCCATCACCCCTACGGCACACAGACCGTGCTGGGTACACAGGAAGACCTGAAGAATCCCTCCATCACCAACATCAAGAACTACTTCAAGACGTGGTACGTGCCCAACAACATGGCCATCTGCCTCAGCGGTGACTTCGACCCCGACCAGATGATTGCCACCATCGACAAGTACTTCGGCGACATGCAGCCCAACCCCAACCTGCCCAAGCTCAACCCGGGCAAGGAAGCACCCATCACCACCCCCATCGTGCGCGAAGTGTTCGGCCCCGAGGCCGAGAACGTAAGCCTGGCATGGCGATTCCCCGGCGCAGCCAGCAAGGACATCGAAACCCTGCAAATCGTTTCGCAGATATTGTACAACGGACAGGCCGGCCTCATCGATCTCGACCTGACGCAACAGCAGAAGACACTGCTCGCCTACTGCTACCCCATGACCATGAGCGACTACAGCGCCTTCCTGATGGCCGGACGCCCCAAAGCCGGACAGACACTGGACGAAGTGAAGGACCTGCTGCTGGGCGAGCTGAAGAAGCTGCGCGACGGCGACTTTGACGAAAGCCTGCTCGAAGCCAACATCAACAACTTCAAGCTGTACCAGATGAAACAGTTGGAAAGCAACGACGCCCGTGCCGACTGGTTCGTACAGTCGTTCATCAACGGAAGCCAGTGGGCCGACGAAGTGACCGCCCTGGACCGCATGGCCAAACTGACCAAGCAGGACATCGTGGACTTTGCCAACAAGTACCTGAAGGACGACAACTATGCCATCATCTACAAGCGTCAGGGCAAGGACCCCAACGAAAAGAAGATAGAGAAACCCCAGATTACGCCCATCGTGATGAACCGTGACACCGCGAGTGCCTTCCTCAAGGAGATTCAGACAAGCAAGGTGCAACCCATCGAACCGGTCTTCCTGGACTTCTCGAAAGACCTGACCCAACTGAAGGCCAAGGACGACATCCCCGTCATCTACCGTCACAACAGCACGAACGACCTGTTCGAACTGATTTACCTCTTCGACATGGGCAACCGCAACGACAAGGCATTAGGCATGGCCGCCCAATACTTAGAGTATCTGGGCACCTCGGACATGACGCCCGAGCAGGTGAAGAGCGAGTTCTACCGCATGGCTTGCACCTTCTATGTGTCGCCGGGCAGCGAACGTACCTATATCGTACTCTCCGGCCTCAACGAAAACATGCCGCAGGCCGTGGCCCTGTTCGAGAAACTGCTGGCCGACGCGCAAGTCAACCCCGAAGCCTATAACAACTTAGTAGCCGACCTGCAGAAGAGCCGCTCCGACGCCAAGCTGAACCAGTCGCAGAACTTCAGCCGACTGATGGTCTATACCGAATGGGGCCCCACCAACTACGCCACCAACCAGCTGAGCAACGCCGAACTGAAGGCCATGAATCCGCAACAGCTTGTCGATCGCATCCACCAGCTGAACAGCTACAAGCACCGCATCACCTACTACGGCCCCAGCAAGACCGAAGAACTGCTGGCCGTCATCAACAAGGAGCACCATGTGCCCGACACCCTGAAAGACGTGCCGCAGGGCATCGAATTCAAGCAACAGCTTACGCCGGAAACCAAAGTCTATATCGCCCCCTACGAAGCCAAGAACATTTACATGGCACAGATTTCGAACCGAGGCGAAAAGTATGACCCCGCCATCGAACCCGGCCGCAAACTGTACAACGAATACTTTGGCGGCGGAATGAACTCCATCGTCTTCCAGGAAATGCGCGAAAGCCGCGGGCTGGCCTACTCGGCATGGGCCGGAATGGACCGTCCGAGCCTGCCCAAGTACAACTACACGGTCAGCACATACATCGCCACCCAGAACGACAAGTTGATGGACGCCATCCGTACGTTCAACGACATCATCGACAACATGCCCCAGTCCGAAGCCGCCTTCAAGCTGGCCAAGGAAGGCCTCATCGCCCGACTGCGCACCGAACGCATCCTGAAGAGCGACATCATCTGGGCATACATCAACGCACAGGACATGGGCGAAACGACCGACAGCCGCATCCACCTGTACAACGACGTGCAGACCGCAACCCTGAAGGACGTCACCGACTTCCAGCAGAAGTGGATCAAAGGCCGCACGTACAACTATTGCATCCTGGGCGACAAGAAAGAGCTCGACATGGAATCGCTGAAGAAGATAGGTCCCGTCATCGAACTGACCACGGAAGACATCTTCGGCTATTGATACTTCCGCCACCCTGACACGCAGGCGGGTGTACCGGCACAGGGAATTTTCCCCACCGGCACACCCGCCTGTTTTTTGTTCCTCCAACCCTGCCCACAACTGCCCTACGAAGGGCCGTCGAGCAACACAAGTGTGGCTCGCGAGCCGTGCAAGTGTTGTACAAACGGGGAAACTGCGCCTCACTGCTCGATATGCACCGGCACTTCCCTCTTCGTCAACGAATAGCCCTGAGGGGTATAAAGGTCGGCACGGCCATCGAACACACGGTGCTGGCCGGTTTGCGGGTTGCTGACATACAGGGTGTACCAGACGCCGGTGAAGCGGTACCAGCACTTGATGGTACACTCTATCTGTGTGAGGGGCGGAACGTCAATGGTATCGACTACCGACAGCAGATCGTCCGACAGGGGGAAGTGGGTCTTGCCGGGCGCGAACGCAAGCTTCTCACCCAGCAACGCCGGAGACTGAAACCTGTCAAGCCCAGGCACATCCACAACGGGCTTTTCATTGCCGAAGAGCTGGAAGGCTACCTCATCAATGGGCTCGTGCCACTGATCTCCTCCCTGAAAGGTGAACGTCCGCTGGAAGTATTCGTAGGGATGGAGCGCATACTTCCAAGGCGTTTCGGTGGCATTGGTAGGGCCAACCACATACGTCGTGTACATGGCACTGTCCATTTCGGTCCAGGAATTTAACTTATAGACAAGGCTGTCCAGCTGATAACGGGGCGAAGGGGCGATGTACAGGTCGATCTGTTCGTTACTGTAATCATTGCCCACATTCAGTTGCAGCTGTAACGAGCTGGTACCCAGGTTCTCCGCATCCAGAAAACGGAGTTCTTTCCCCGAAGTACGTTCTATGGTCAGTTTGAAGGTCGAGGAATGAGCCACAAAGCGGAAGGGCTCCTCATCCTGGCAATAAAGCTCCGTGTCCCGCGCCATCAGCGTGCCGTCGAGGCTGTAAATGTCGCCCACGACCGGATCGTAAGTTCCCCCGTTAACCGAATAGGTAAAGTCGATACGGAGCCACAAGCCCAGAGTGCGCCAGTTGGACGCACCGAAACGGAGAATAGCTTCGGAACCGTCGGCAGGCACATGCACCTTTTTTGCCGAAGGCAAGAAATTGTCAACAAATACGTCGCTGTTGCAGCTGCACAGCACGAGCAGCATCAGGTATAGGGTCAGGCGGGAAAAAGTTCGCTTCATAACGTTGATGATTTGGATTGGATTGCAAAGAAATGAATTTCCCTTCACTTCTCCAACAATCCAACCCAACAATCAACCTATGTTGACGCTCCGTGTGCGACGGACTTACTCCTCGTACATGCGGTCGATGATATCCTTGTAGTTCTGTGCCACAACGGCACGTTTCAGTTTCAGCGTGTTCGTCAGTTCGCCGCGCTCCATGCTGAAGGGCTTGGGCAGCAGCGTGAAGCGCTTCACCTGCTCGTAGTGGGCAAACTGCTGCTGCAGGGTGTCGATGCGGGCACGAAACAGAGCCTGTATCTTGGGATGCTGCAACAGCTCTTCCATACTGTTGTAGGCGATGCTTTTCTCCTTGGCATAAGCTTCCACCAGCCCGTAAACGGGGACGATGAGGGCAGAGACAAACTTGCGTTCGTCGGCTATGATGGCCACCTGGTCGATGTAGCGGTCGATGATGAACCTCGTCTCCAAAGCCTGCGGACAGATGTATTTGCCATTCGAAGTCTTAAACAGGTCCTTGATGCGGTCGGTCAGGTAGAGCATGCGGCCTTCCAGACGTCCGGCGTCGCCCGTATGGAACCATCCGTCCTTGTCGAAAGCGGCGGCGGTGGATACCGGTTTGCGGTAATAGCCGGGCGTGATGGTCTTGCCACGCAGCAGGATTTCGTTGTTCTCGCCTATCTTCACTTCCAGGTCGGGCATCACCTCGCCCACCGAACCCAGCTCGAAGCCCACGGGCGGGAAGCAGGACACGGTAGCCGTCGATTCGGTCAGTCCGTAGCCCACCACCATGTTGATGCCTACCGAATGGACAAACTCGCACACTTCGTTGGACACGGCGGCTCCTGCCGTGGGGAAGAAGGTGCCGTTCTCGATGCCGATGGTCTTCTTCAGGATGGCATAGACGGTCTTTTCGTAGAACTTGTATTTCATGTGGAGCATCAGGGGCGGTGTCTTTCCCTGACGAAGGTAGTCCAGGTTGTGCGCCCGCCCTACCTTGATGGCATCCAGTATCATGGCCCGTTTCAGACCGGTCTCCTGATTGATGCGCTCCTGCACGCCCTGATAGACCTTCTCCCAAAAGCGGGGAACGCTGCACATCACCGTGGGCCGTATCTCCTTGATGGTCATCTGGATGTCCTGCGGATGCAGGTTGATGCAGACCTGTGCGCCACGTTGCAGGCAGACGTAGGTCCAGCCGCGCTCGAAGACGTGCGTCAGCGGCAGGAAGTTCATCGAAATGTCCTGATCCGTCAGCGAGGGGATGCGGATTTCGTGCGTACGGAAGGCTTCCATGTAGTTGTAGTGCATCAGCATGACGCCTTTCGGTTCGCCCGTCGTGCCCGAGGTATAGAGGATGTTGGCAATGTCGCTGTCGGCCACTTCGGCAGTACGTTTCTCTACTTCGGCTTCGTGCGGCAACCCGTTGCCCCGGGCAAGGAACTCGTCGAAGTAGATGGACATCGACTGGTCGCGGGCGTCCTTCTGCACCTTGCGGTCGAAGATGATGACCTGCTTGAGCGACGGACACATGCCGAACACACGGATGGCGGCGTCGTATTGAAACTGTTCGCCCACGAAGAGGTAGCGGATGCCGGCATCGTTGATGATATACTGCGCCTGTGCGGGCGAGCTGGTGGCATAGAGGGGGATGGTGACGGCCCGGTCAGCATAGGCGCCGAAGTCCACGTAAAGGCATTCGGGTTTGTTCTGCGAGAAGACGCCGATGTTTTCCTGAACTTCCACACCCAGCGCCAGCAAGGCATTGGACACCTGGCGCACTGTCTGCGAGAACTGGTTCCAGGAGACAGCGATCCACTGTGCTTTTTCATAGTCCCTGTACTTCAGGGCTACTTTATCTCCATACTTCTCCGCCTGGCGGTGCACCATGACGGACAAATGATGATAAGCCATGTCTGTAGTATAATTGGTTAATATGTTACAAAGGTAGTGGTTTCATTTGAAACTATCTGCATTCACAGTACAAATTATTCAACAGCGTCTCCCATAAGAGAAAGTTCTAAACAGACAGGTCAGGTGAGAGGCACTGTTTTTACGAACCTATCATACTGATATACTGTTGCTTGCACATAACGTTAAGTCACACCAAAGAAGCCTGCAAAAATAATTGTTTCCGAATGCTCCGAGCGGCACTTGCATGGCTCGCGAGAGACACTTGCACGGCTCACGA
>CABROZ010000036.1 GCA_902472795.1 uncultured Bacteroides sp.
TTGGGATGATGGCGCACAGGTTTTGGCGCCGCATGATACTGCTATCATTGACGAAGTGAATAAGGTTACCGTAGATGATATCAAATTCAATGGCAACAAGGATCTGATTCAGATTATTGGGGAAGACGTTGATGAAGTCTATTTGGAGAAAGTACATTCTATTTCGATCGATCCTGAAGTAATCAAGAGACAGAAAGATTTGAGCATTGTTTACACACCGTTGCATGGTGCCGGACGTGCTTTGATTCCGGCTTCACTGAAGTTGTGGGGCTTTGAGAATGTGCATTGTGTAGAGGCACAGATGGTGAAAGACGGTAATTTCCCCACTGTCGTTTCACCCAATCCTGAAAATGCTGAGGCTTTGACACTGGCAATCAAGCTGGCCAAGGAAATTGATGCAGACATTGTAATGGCAAGTGACCCCGATGCTGACCGTGTAGGTATGGCATGTAAGGATGATAAAGGCGAGTGGGTACTTATCAACGGTAACCAGACTTGTTTATTGTTCTTATATTATATTATAAAGAATCGCCTGGCAACCGGTAAGATGAAACCTGGAGACTTTATTGTAAAGACTATTGTTACTACAGAACTTATCAAGGCTGTTGCCGACAAGAATAAAGTAGAGATGCTTGATTGTTACACAGGCTTTAAGTGGATTGCCCGTGAGATTCGTCTGCGTGAAGGAAAACAGCAATATATTGGTGGTGGTGAAGAAAGCTATGGCTTCTTGGCCGAAGACTTTGTTCGTGACAAAGATGCAGTCTCAGCTTGTTCGTTGCTGGCTGAAATCTGTGCTTGGGCTAAAGATCAGGGTAAAACTCTGTACGACATATTGATGGGCATCTATGTTGAATATGGCTTCTCGAAGGAAACAACGGTTAACGTTGTGAAGCCGGGCAAGAGTGGTGCAGAGGAGATTAAGGCAATGATGGAGCATTTCCGTGCCAATCCGCCTAAAGAAATCGGAGGCTCGAAAGTTTGTGTAGTGAAAGATTATAAAACGTTGAAGATGACAGATGCAGCCGGACATGTCAGCGAACTGAAGATGCCCGAGACATCTAATGTGCTTCAGTATTTTACCGAAGATGGTACAAAGATATCAGTACGTCCTTCGGGAACAGAACCTAAAATTAAGTTCTATATTGAAGTAAAAGGTGAAATGGGTTGTCCGAAATGTTATGCAAGTGCCAATGCAGAAGCCGAGAAGAAAGTCGAGGCCGTTCGTGCTTCCTTAGGAATCTGATAGTCTTTTTACATATCTAAGCATACCCCCTCTTGTTGCCGGATTCATTGATGGCTTCATGAGGGGGCTTTTTTTATGCTATGTGTGAGGTCCAGAATCGTGTCAATTATCCTTTGGCTTCCTGATACATGAAACGTTTGATGCTTTTTTTGGCAGTCTTTTCGAATTCCTCAAAATGTATTTTGACTTTTGTAATCTGACAATAGGCGGGTAATTGTTGGTTCAGCTCGATTCGGTTATTCTCCATGATGCTTTCAATGTCCTTTTGTTGCAGGCCGTGAGCAAAAGCATCGTCGAAATCCGGATAGATGAGGGCTACAAGTTTGTCTTTTTGCAATACGATCAATGATTCGGAAACGTAGGGCATGTTGTTCAACTTGCTTTCAATTTCTTCGGGATAGATATTCTGGCCACTGGCGGTAAGAAGCATATTTTTGCTGCGTCCCCGTACGGTGACATAACCATCTTGATCCATGGTGCCCAGATCGCCCGTGTGCAACCATCCGTTAGCGTCGATGATTTGTGCCGTAGCCTCCGGGTTTTTGTAGTAGCCTAACATAAGGTTTGCTCCGTGACAGATGATTTCGCCTGCTATGTGTTGCGGGTCGTTTGAGTCGATTTTCACTTCCATCCGAGTTGTAGCTTTGCCGCATGAGGCAAGTTTCAGCGTTTCCCAACGGCTGGAGCAGATGATGGGGCCACACTCGGTCATGCCATAAGCTATGGTATAAGGAAACCCGATGGATTTCAGAAAGCGTTCGACATCGGCGTTGAAAGGTGCGCCTCCGATGATGATTTCATCAAAATTTCCGCCGAATATTTCCATCGCTTTCTTACGTGCATCGGCTTTGATACGGTCATTGATGATGGGCATTCGTAACAGAAGTTTTCCGATTCGGTTATCGATGCGTGGCAGAATATCTTTTTTGATGATCTTTTCAACGATGAGCGGTACGCATGAGATGACACGTGGTCTGATTTCGGAGAAAGACTGGGCTATAATTTTGGGTGACGGCATGCGGGTCAGAAAATAGAGATGTGCGCCTGCCGAAAATCCGTACAGGAAATCATAGACCATTCCGAACACATGTCCCATCGGAAGCATGGATACGATGTGGTCGCCCGGTTTTACGGGCAACATCTCATGGCAGTAAGCGATGTTGGACCATAGGCTTCGATAAGGCAGCATGACTCCCTTCGAGTAGCCTGTTGTGCCGGAGGTATAGTTGATGACAGCCAGCTCTTCCGGGGAAGCCTCTTTGCGGTAGCTGATGTGTTCGGGACGGAAATTCTTCGGATAGCGTTGCCCGTAGATGGCGTTGCGGTGCTCGAAAGCTTCCATCAGGCGATTGTCACGGCAGACAACGGGATTGAAATCAGGCATCAGTACGATGCCAAGCAGTAAAGGCATGGCATTTTCATCGAGATTCTCCCATATCTGGTCGCCGACAAACAGCAATTTGGCTTCGGAGTGATTGACAATATTATGAATATTGTCTGCTTTGAACTCATGCAGGATAGGAACGATGACTGCACCATAAGTCAGTGTAGCAAGAAAAGTGACAGCCCAATGTGCACTGTTACGTCCGCAGACGGCTATTTTGTCACCGGGTTTGATGTTGGCACTTTCCAGTACAATGTGGAATTTGGCTATTTTGCGAGCCACGTCTTTATATTGTAATGTGGCGCCTTTATAGTCGGTCAGGGCATTTCTGTCCCAGTTCTGTATGATGCTTTGCTCAATGTAGTCAATGAACTGCTGTTTCTGTTCCATCTGTTAAATCAGCACACTTTAGTTAAAACCGTGCAAATATAGGGCTTATACCGATGCGAAACAAGCAGTTCATGTTTTTTAGTTTTTGCTTTTCTCCGAGATAAGCAGCAGTTTGTCGCCGGCATGTAGCTTCAGGCTTCCGTTGGGGATGAGGTATTCGTCGCCTCTTTTGACAATCATTACCAATGTTCCCTGAGGCAGGTTCATGTCTTTCAGGGTGTCGCCCTGTGCCAGTATTTCCGGAGTGACGGTCATATCTTTCAGGTCGGAGTCTATCTCATCGGGCAGTTCCACACCGAAGTCGTTGCCTGTTTTGGGCATCGGGATGGAGAGGCCCAGCAATCGGGCAGCCCGCGATACGGTAGTTCCCTGGATGATGAGCGAGACGATGGTGATGAAGAAGACAATGTTGAAGATGACATCAGAGCCCGGCACATTGGCTACTACGGGATAGGTGGCAAAAATAATGGGAACAGCTCCGCGCAGTCCGACCCATGAGATGAACAGGCGCGATTTGAGCGTTATTTTTTTGCCGAAAGGCAGCAGGCAAAGGAAGACGCTGAGCGGACGGCCTATCAGAATCATGAATACACCGATGAGCAAGGCCACGCAGGCTACTTCGAGCATCTCGTGCGGATTGACTAAAAGTCCTAAGCACAGGAACATGATGATCTGGAACAGCCATGTCAGTCCGTCCATAAAGGTATATATTTCTTTCCTATACATTATCTTGGCGTTACCCACCATCATTCCGGCTATGTAAACAGCCAGATAGCCGTTCCCCTTCAGCAGGTCGGTAAGGGAGAAGGTGAAGAACACGAATGCCAGCAACAGAATAGGGTAGAGCGCTTGGTTATCGATGTTGATTCTGTTCAGGATGAGGATGGCCAGTTTCCCCAGCAGATAGCCGGCGCCGGCTCCGACGATGAACTGCACGATGAACGAGCCCAGTATGTGTGCGGTTTCCATCCCCGACGACTGTATGAACTGTATCAGCACGATGGTGAGCATGTAGGCCATCGGGTCGTTACTTCCGCTTTCCAGTTCGAGCATGGGGCGCAGGTTGTGCTTCAGGTTAATCTTCTGCGAGCGCAGTATGGCGAATACGGAGGCCGAATCGGTCGAAGACATGGTAGCGGCCAGCAGCAGGCTGGTGATAAGCGGGAAGTGAATGTTGGTCCAGCTCATGCCCGAAAGCCACCAGATGAAGAGTCCGGTGAACAGGGCTGTAAGCAGTACGCCCGCGGTTGACAATACGATACCCGGCCACAGGATGGGGCGAATCTCGCTTATCTTGGTATCCATACCGCCCGAAAACAGGATGACGCTCAGAGCAACCATACCGATGAACTGTGCCTCCTGTGCATTGTGGAACTGCAATCCCAGTCCGTCGCTGCCAAAGGCCATGCCCACCATGAGGAAGAGCAACAAGGCTGGTACTCCGAAACGGTAGCCGGTCTTTCCGACAACGATACTGACAAAAAGTAAAATAGAACCGATAAGAAGAATGTTTTCTGCTGTAAAAATCATATTGTTGAATAATAAATTGTTAGGAGAATGCAAAGATAGCAAACTTTAGTTGAACTTTAAAACAAAGGTGGTTTCTTTTCCGGGCAAAAGGGAAATGCTGCCACCCGACAGGCGCATGATTTGTCTGGATATGCTTAAGCCGATGCCGCTTCCGCCCTCTTTGGTCGTGAAGAAGGGGATGAAGATGTGTTCGGCAATCTCTTGAGGAATCAGTGGTCCGTTGTTCGAAATCTCTATAAATATGGCTTCGGAGTCGTTGCAATAGGCGCGTATGCGTATGCAGCCGGTGTTTGCTTCCTTGTTGGGCGATGATTCGATGGCCTGTATGGCATTTTTCAGAATGTTGATGACGACTTGCGCTATCAGGTTCTCGTCGGCATAGATGATGAGGTCGTCGGGGGTGACGTCGGCCTGGAATGTGATGTGTGCATCGGGATGCTGGTGGCGGGCCAACTCGATCATTCGTGTAATGAATCCTTTGGCGTAGAACAGGGATGGCTCCGGTGTCGGAATTCGGGTGAACTTCCGGTAGGTTTCGACAAATGCGAGCAATCCTTTTCCGGTACTGCTGATGGTTTGCAGCCCGTTGCGTACTTCTTCCTCTACCGTTGGGGTTGAGGCTTCGTCCGCTTTGCCCGGTTGGGCGACAAGGTGCAGCAACGTATCGCTGAGCGAGGTGATGGGAGTCACTGCATTCATGATCTCGTGTGTCAGGACACGGGTGAGCCTGATCCACGAATCGATTTCTTTTTCGTCCAGTTCGTTGTTGATGTCGTTCAGGGCTAGAATGCGCAGGGGCTCGTCGCGAACCACTATACCGCTGACGCGTACGGACAGGTTGACCGTGCCGCGCTCGTTGCTGAAAGCGATTTGCAGTTTGTCGCCCGGGCGGCATTGGCTGATGGTGTCCGTCAGTCGGGAGTCGATGCGGCTTAGCTGCTTGACGTGGGTGAAAACATTGATGCCCAGCAGCCGTAGGGCCTCATCGTTCTTTTGATAAACGGCTCCGTTTTCGTTTAGCACTACGATGCCGGTGTTGACACAGCCCAGAATCAGCTCGTAGTATTTCTCCTTTTGGATGGTCTCTTTTTTGACGTTGTGCAGGATGCATGCCACTTTGTTCAATGCCCGGTTGACTATCCGGTTTTCCCGGTTGTGGTCGTCCTCGTTGAAGTGGATGGAGTTGTCATTGTTTTCAATGGCATCGAGCAGAAAAAGTACATTGCGTATGTGGCGGCGGTAAAGCCGATGTTGCCAGTATAGGGCGACGGGCAAGAGGGCGGTGAACACAAGGGCCCAAAAGGTAGGATTGAGGAACCTTGGCAGGGGCAGGGGATGCCACAGAAGCGTTGCCCAGAAGAAACCTGCCATGAAAGTCACCAGCAGACTGACGCCCACCCGGAACGGATAGTATTGTCTTGGATCTTTTTCTTTCATTCGCGTAACAGTTTGTTAGAGTCCGAACTTCTTCATTTTATTGTATAGGGTCTGGCGGCTGATTCCTAATTGGGCGGCTACGGCAGACAGGTTGCCGTTGCAGCTGTCCAATGCTTTGCGAATCATCTTGAACTCCATTTCTTCCAAGGTCGAGGCCGGCATTTCCGGACTTTTCTCCTGATGGGAGGTCAGTTGGAACAGTTCGGCAGGCAAGCAGGTGTCGTCGCAGATGATGACGGCCTTTTCGATGGTGTGTTCCAGCTCGCGGATGTTGCCATACCAGGGATGCTGCTTCAGCTTGGCTTGGGCACTTTCGGTGAGGCTGACCAGTGGTTTGTCGTAGCGTTTGCAGAAGCGGGTAATGAACATTTCGGCCAGCGGAACAATGTCTTCGGGGCGTTGCCTGAGCGGCGGGATTTCCAGATGTATGGTGTTGATTCTGTACAACAGGTCTTCGCGGAATTCGTTCCTTTGTACCATGTCCTGAAGATTGCGGTTGGTGGCGCAAATCAGGCGGATGTTGACGGGAATCGGAGTGTTGCTGCCCACACGGACAATGCTGCGGCGCTGGATGGCCGTCAGCAGTTTGGCTTGCAGGTGATAGGGCAGGTTGCCTATTTCGTCTAAGAAGAGGGTACTTTGGTCGGCCGATTCAAACTTGCCGGCACGGTCGGTATGTGCGTCGGTGTAAGCGCCTTTGATGTGGCCGAAGAGCTCGCTTTCGAACAGGCTCTCGGTGATGGCCCCCATATCTACGCACACCATTTCGTGCTGGTGCCGGGGCGAAAGGCGGTGTATTTCGCGTGCCAGCATTTCTTTGCCGGTACCGTTTTCGCCGGTTATCAGTATGTTGGCATCGGTTGCGGCAACTTTCTGCACCAGCAACTGTAGGTGCTTCATGGCGGGGCTTTCTCCCCAATACATGCTGTCTTTCTCGGTTTTCGGTTTTTTCCGGTCGGTGTTGTTGGCCGGTTGCCCGTCTTCTATGGCGCGTATCAGGGTTTCGATAACTTTGCGGTTGTCCCAAGGCTTGACGATAAAGTCGGCTGCTCCCTCTTTCATGCCCCGTACGGCTAAGTCGATATCGGCATAGGCGGTAAAGAGTACAACGGGCAGCTTGGGGGCAGCCTTTTTGATTTCGTGCAACCAGTAGAGCCCTTCATTGCCCGTGTTGATGCCTGCTGTGAAATTCATGTCGAGCAGGATTATTTGCCATTTTTCTTCGTTGATGACGGAGGGCAATGTGACGGGCGAAGAGAGGACTTTTATGGTATCGAAGTAGGGCTTCAGCAGTAATTGCAATGCTGCGAGTACTCCCTGGTTGTCGTCAACTATGAGAATCTTTCCGTATTTTCTGTTCATCCTTGTTTCTGGTAGGTTTTGTTTATTCGGAGGGTGTGTCAAAACAGAAGTATCTGAAACTCTCCTCCTTCGGGAAGGAGGAGTACCCGAAGGGGGAGGTGGTAGGTGAAAACATAAAGTATTGATATGCAGAATGTCAAAATGCCTACCACCCCGCCCGTTGGGCAACCCTCCTTCGTGAAGGAGGGGAATCAGATACCATCACTTGGTTTTGACATAGCCTCTTTACAGAGAGGGTAAAAGTACGAATTAAATCTGAAACGCAAGCTTTGTCCGGAGGATATTTTCGGCGGTGGGCTGTGAGTTGCCCGGTTCTGGTGCGCACGGCCTCGTTCTTTATTTTCCAACCGCAGGTTTCCGGCGGGGATAACAGCGGAGTTATGTCCCTGTTCCCGTGGGGTTATGTCCGTATCCTCCTGAGGTTACGTCCGTTCCCTCAAGGGGAAACTCTCGTTCCCCAAGGAGGTTACGGCCGTTCCCCAAAGAGGAAACGGCAGTTTCCAAGGCAGGAAACGAACGGAAACTGCAAATGTTTGAACTACAGATTCTTGCTATTTTCCCCTCGTTGTGCTTGGGTCATAAGAAATCTCTCGGCTGACCGGCGGCGTACATCCGGTTTATATCAGCTGCATCTTTATGCCGAATGAAAGGCTCAGGTAATCTTTCGGTTTCAGATACTTGTTGGTAAATGCGCTTATCACGTAGAGGTCGCACGTGCTGATTTCGTAGAACAGGCTGATTTGTTTGGCCATGAACCGATGTTTTCGGTCGATGTGTAAGTTAAGGCGTTGTCCTAAGAAGACATGAAAGCGTATTTTGGACGAAAAGCCATAATAACCTTTAGGATAACGGTCCGGCTCGTTCACCCAGAAGTCATCCCCAAATACGGTATTTACATACATGCCGCACGTAAGCGGGTTGATGCTGAACGGGCTTTCTTTGATGCGTAAATTCCAGGGGATATAGTTCTGTTTTACGGTGAATGTAAGTTTGGTTTTACTCGATTGATATTTGGGCAGAATGCCGAAAAGCATGTCTGTCTCCCACTGATTGTGACGTCCATAGTCCCAACCGGGTCCCACGGACACGAGCCCTATATTGCCTGCGAACTGGATTTTGCTGTATGCGGGTATCAGGGCTTCCCAGTGGTTGCGGTAGCGTCGGATGCGATGGTCGTATTTGTTTTGATATGACGGCATGTCTCCGTTGGGCAGTGGTGCCCATATCGTATCGTGCTTTACGATCCAGACGGTATCATGCCGAAGTTCCGCCTGTTGTATTTGTGCCTGAAGCGGAAATGCGAATACGGACAGGAGCAGAGCAAGGCAATATGGAATACCTTTTTTAATAATATACCACTTCTCTTTCATAGCCTTCGGGTGTGATGGTGAAAATATAATAGTTGCGGTGTTTCATGCAGTCGCTCATATAATACATGATTCCGTCTTCGAAAAGCTCTTCTTCGAAAAGGTGGTGTTCGTGGGCTGCAGTGCAAAACTGAATGCCGGGAAACTCGATGACATACCGTTCGAATACCCGTGCCACATTGTTGTTGAACTGGTCGGCATACGGGCGTACGTGCATGGATATGACAGTCTTGTCAAATTCGTCTCGGCGACTCTTTATTTCGTTTTCCAGAAATTCGAAGTCGGGGATAGGCTGTGAATAGTCGTTTTCGAGGGCATTGGTGTTCAGGCAGACAAACTTGACACGTCCGGCGATGAAACTGAAGTTGGGTTCTCCGAAGATGGCCTTATAGGCTTCTTCGCCTGTTCCCAAGCAGTCGTGGTTGCCGATAAGGGTGACATACGGGACATTCAGCTTATTCATGATGTCGCGTTGCCATAGAAATTCATTGGTCACCCCAAAATCGCTCATGTCTCCGCCGTGAATGACGAAGTCGATATCGTTCCGTTGGTTCAGATGGTTGACGAAATCGACGGTTTCATCATACCACCGCTGTGAATCTCCCATGGTGACAACTCGTATGGTATCTTTGTTAAGGCAGAGAGCCTCGATTTCGGATATGTTGTGGGCGTTGACATCTGTTTCTCCACTAATCCTTACGTCATAAGGATGATAATCGATCATGTCGCAACTGGTAACCAGCAGGCACAATGAAATGATATAAGATAAAGAATGCTTCATGACTGCATTCGGCGTTAATCGGCAAGCAATTTTACTCATGGATACATAAGTTTGTGGATGGGCTGGCTTTTATGCCTTAGGAAATAGACAGCCATGCACTTTTTCAGATAAATACAAAATCATTTAACAACATGCAAATGTATGTATTCCTTTCCGAACACAAATAGTCTGATTTTCCTTTTTAATGTTTATATCTTCGGTTGAGACTGTATTTTTTCTCCAGTCAGGAAATATTTTTCCCAATCAGGTAATGTCTTTTCCCGGCAGAAGGAAATATAAATAAAAAAGAACCGGTCATCAACCATTCATATTGATAACCGGTTCTTAAAAACTCTATATTCTTTTTCTCGCGAAATAGACTGGCTTATTCGAATTTGCCATAGCGGGTCGGCAGCAATTTGCGGTCGCCTAATGTGTTGTCAACACGAGCTACGTTAATCCAGAATTTGTTTTCACGAACATTTTCTGTAGGATAGGCTGCTTTGGCACGGCTGTAACAATGTTCCCACTGGTCGGATACGACTTCGTATTCAGGATGTGGAGCATTGACCAGTACGTTGTCGGTTTTGTCGGCAAAGCCTTCTTTCACTTCCTGGATTTCTTTCCAGATAGATAGCATGACCTGAACAAAGTTGTCGAGTTCGGCAAGGCTTTCGCTTTCGGTAGGTTCAATCATCAAAGTGCCATGAACCGGGAACGAGAGCGTAGGAGCATGATAGCCGTAATCCATCAGGCGTTTGGCAATGTCGTTTTCGCTGATGCCCGTTTCCTCGTGGATTTTTCGGCATTCGAGTATCATCTCGTGGCCTACAAAACCGTTGGCGCCGCGATAGACGATACCATAAGTATCGTTCAGGCAGGCGGCCAGATAGTTGGCGTTGAGTATGGCTATCTTGGTGGCACGTGTCAGTCCTTCGGCACCCATCATGCGGATGTAGCCGTAGGTAATGGGCAGAATGCCGGCACTACCGAATGGAGCAGATGACACCTCGTTGGTAGCATTGCCAAACAAGTGATGTCCCGGTAGGAAGGGAACCAGATGGCTGGCCACGCAGATGGGACCGACACCCGGACCGCCACCGCCATGAGGCGAAGCAAATGTCTTGTGCAGATTCAGATGACAGACGTCGGCACCTATGAATCCGGGACTGGTAAGTCCGACCTGGGCATTCATGTTGGCGCCATCCATATAGACCTGAGCTCCACAGGCGTGGATAATCTTGCAGATTTCTACAATTTCAGTTTCGAAGATGCCGTGGGTGGAGGGGTAGGTAATCATCAGAGCCGCAAGGTCCGAACGGTTCTCTTCGGCTTTGGCACGAAGGTCGGCCATGTCCACATTGCCATGCTCGTCACAGGCACATGTCACAGTCGTGAAGCCTGCTTGAACGGCGGAAGCAGGATTGGTGCCGTGAGCCGAGGCCGGTATAAGGATTTTGTTGCGATGGCCTTCGTCGATACTTTCCAGATAGGCTCGGATGACACGCAGTCCGGTGTATTCGCCTGCAGCTCCCGAATTGGGCTGAAGGCTGACGCCTGCAAATCCGGTAATGGTTTTCAGTTCGTCGCTCAGGTTGTTGATGAGTTCGCGATAACCTTCGGCCTGGTCTTCGGGGACAAGCGGGTGGATATTCATGAATTCCGGGCGACTTAAGGGAAGCATCTCGGCTGCTGCATTCAGCTTCATGGTGCACGAACCAAGTGAAATCATGGAGTGAGCCAGTGATATGTCTTTACGGTCCAATCGCTTGATATAGCGCATCATTTCCGTTTCGGTGTGATACAGGCGGAATACTTCGTGAGTCAGGAAGGAGGATTTTCGCTTCATGTCACTGTGCAGGATGTTTCCGTCAGGGATGTTGGTGACTTTGTGCCAATCCTGTTCAGCTGCTATGGTGAAGATCGAAAGCAGGACATTGACAGCAGCAATGTCTGTTGTTTCATCGATGCTGAAGCCGACGTCACCGTTGTCGAAATAGCGCAGGTTGACTTCTTTGCTCAGCGCAATGGTGCGTATCTGCTGGGCCGACAGCTTGTCGGGCAGACTGAAACGGAGCGTATCAAAATATTGTACGTTTTGTTGATGAAATCCAAGTTTGCTGATAGCTTTTTCCAGAAAGACCGTAATGCTGTGGATGCGTTCAGCTATGTTACGGATGCCTTCCTGTCCGTGATAGACGGCATAGAATCCGGCCATGGTAGCAAGCAGGGCTTGTGCAGTGCAGATATTTGAAGTGGCCTTTTCGCGCTTGATATGCTGTTCGCGGGTCTGTAGGGCCATGCGATAGCACAGTTTTCCGTATTTGTCGCGCGACCATCCGATGATGCGTCCCGGCATATTGCGCTTGTATTCATCGCGAGTGGCAAAGTAGGCAGCCGATGGTCCGCCATAGAACATCGGGGTGCCCAGACGTTGGGTGGAACCGAAAACGATGTCTGCTCCCCATTCACCCGGAGGGGTAAGCAGGGCTAAGCTCAGGATGTCGGCAGCGACGGCAACTTTACAGCCGGCTGCATGAGCCTTCTCGACGAATGCGCGATAGTCTTCTACACTGCCGTTGGCATTGGGATACTGTAATACACAAGCGAAAACATCGGGCGTGAGTTCGGCTTCACTGTAACGGCCTACACGCAGGCAGATGCCTTGTGGTATGGCGCGCGTCGTCATAACGGCCAGTGTCTGCGGGAAGATGCTTTCATCTACAAAGACGGTGTTGGCACCTTCCTTTTGCTGCGTGCGTGAGCGCAAGGCGTGCATCATGGTAACGGCCTCGGCAGCAGCTGTACCTTCGTCGAGGAGGGAGCAGTTGGCAAGCGGCATTCCGGTGAGGTCGCATACGGCGGTCTGGAAATTCATGAGGGCTTCCAGGCGACCTTGTGACACTTCAGTTTGATAGGGAGTGTAAGAGGTGTACCACACGGGATTCTCAAAAACATTCCGTTGTATGACGGCAGGAGTAATGGTCCCATACCATCCCATACCGATATACGTTGTATAGAGTTTGTTTTTTGAGGCTAACTGAGCTATGTGGCTGGCAAATTCGTATTCGGTCATAGGCTCGGGCAGGTCGAGTGGCTTGTCTAAACGGATGTTGGACGGAATGGTCTTGTCTATCAGTTCGTCGAGGCTGCCGACGCCGATTTTGCGTAGCATAACTTCTTCGTCTTGAGGAGCTATGCCGATGTGGCGGTTGATCAATAAGTCGTTTTTCATATCTATATTGATTAAATATATGTTATTCGATGTTTCCTTCAATCTGACAGGGGCTTATTCTTTTATCTGAAGAAAGGGTTTTCTGCCTTTTCGATGCCGATGGTGGTCGGTGCGCCGTGTCCGGGATAAACGACGGTGTCGTTGGGCAGTACAAACAGGCGGCTGCAGATGTGGTCTATCAGCTCGTCGAAGTTGCCTCCTGCCAGGTCGGCACGGCCGATGCTGCCTTGAAACAATACGTCGCCCGAAAACATGCAATGTTCGGAAGCGCAATAATACACTAAACTTCCTGGTGAATGACCTGGCACGTGGATGGCCTCTAACTGGGTATTGCCGAAGGTGATGATGTCACCGTCGTGCAGGTAATGACCAAGTGGCACAGGTGGTTCTTGAAGTTGGAAACCGAACATCCGGCTTTGTTTGGGAGCTTCGTCTATCCAAAACTCATCAGCCTGGTTGGCTTCGGCTTTCAGTCCGAACTCTTTCAGCATGAATGGGTTGCCGAAGATGTGGTCAAGATGCAAGTGGGTGTTGAGCAGATGCTTTACATTCAGCTGGAAGCTTGTGATGAAACCCTTGAGGTCCTGTTTTTCTTCTTCATAGAAGCAACCCGGGTCGATGACGACTGCTTCACGGGTTTCGTCCCACAGTACATAGCAATTCTCCGGGAACATATTGAATTCGAATCGCTTAATTTTCATTTCAGTATGATTTTGGTTTTTATGGATCAATGATCTAATGGGGTGCGTACTTATGTCATAACCCTGTATAGACAACTTTTTTGGTTTTGAAGTATTCTTCTTCGAAGTAATCTTTCAGGTCCCAAATGACTGTTCGTCGTCTGAAGGGGAAGGTCTCATGTTCCAGTTCGCCTCCTTTCAGACAGATAAGGCCGTTGGGCAGGGCATTGTGTCCGTCTGTAGATATGTTCTTCCGGACTATTTTCAGCAGGTCAGCCAATGGCATGACGGCACGGCTTACGACAAAATCGAATTTTTGTTTTTCGTCTTCGGCACGTTCGTGGCAGAAAGTGACGTTTTGTAATCCGATACTGTTGGCTACTTCGTTGGCCACACGTACTTTTTTCCCGATGCTGTCAACCAGATGAAAGCTTGAATCGGGGAAGAGTATTGCAAGCGGTATCCCGGGGAATCCTCCGCCTGTTCCTAAATCCATGATGTGAGTGTCTGGACGGAAACGGATAACCTGTGCTATACCTAAGGAATGGAGTACGTGATGTTCGTACAGGTTGCTGATGTCTTTGCGTGAAATTACGTTGATTTTCGAGTTCCAGTCCGTATAGAGGTCGTAAAGCGCTGCGAACTGCGTTTTCTGCTTCTCTGTCAGATCCGGAAAATATTTCAGAATGATGTCCATTGGCTTAATATGTTTGTTGGTAGCGTGACACGGACGCGCCTATTTAACGGAGTTAATGATTGTCAAGTCTTCTTTTAGCAGATGCTGTAGCATTTCCCATGGTAGGCTGATTTCGATGGCTCCCATTACGTAGGGGGCAATGTCATATACGTTGTAGTAGAAAGTAATGCCTTCTTTACTAAGATAGAAGTTTTCAGTTGGAGCCAATTCTCCTGTGCTGGCATAGCCCATTTCTTCCAGTTCTTCACGTGAAGTAACCTTGTGCATGGCCATCAGCTGATTCCAAAGCAGGTCGGTCAGGGCTTCTTCATATCCTTCGGCAAACAGGTTGTCCAAGCGAATGGGGCTTAGGGTACGAAGGTCAATGTTGAGGAATGAGGTCATGTATATGCCATGGGCGCCTCCGGTGTACTCCTCGTAGCGGTAGCGGTAGATCAGCAGGTCCTTGGCATAGAACTGAACATGGCTCTGAATGTATTTGTAATAGGAATACCATGCTCCGACATCGGATGATGAATCGTTGGACTCTTTTTGGTAAAGCGGTTCGAGATCGGAACGATAGTCGCTGATGTATTTGCGGGTATATTCGTTGACGGCTTCTTCGGGCTGCATGGTGGTGTATTTGTCACCTAAACAGACTGAAATGAAGTAGGTATTCAGGCTGTCTTTCAGCCGTGCATCGGATGATTGGCTGGCAAATGAAAGATTGATGACCAGGTTGCAGGCAGGTTTGGCAGTGTCTCCGAAGAGATGGGCTGTTTCATTTACTTGTATGCTGTCGAACTCCAGTGCTCCCTTGTTTTTATTCATGTTGTTACCGCATGAAAAGAAAAAAAGGCTTGTCGTAAGCAAAAAAATGAGTTGGGTGACAGTTTGCTTTTTCATAACAGGTTTTGTTTATAAATCAATATTGGGGTACTATACTCTTACGGACAAATATAGGATATATTGGTGAACCTGTTGTATGGATATAGGAAAAAACACCGGAGAAGATGAAACTTTCTTTCGTTGCACATTGGAAGGTAGTGTTGTTGGGTTGTTGAGAGGTGAAAGATTATTTGTGTGTTCGATTATCAGGTTATGAAGAAATCTTTTTAACTTTGCTTCCATGAAAATAGAATTGGTTGACTGGAAGCTGATACCTTATGCCGAAGCGTGGCAGCGGCAAGAGGAGTATTTTGACGAATTGGTGAATGCCAAGTTGGCAAAAGCCGAGTATGTGAATCGTGTCGTGTTGTGCGAGCATCCTCCCGTATATACGTTGGGACGTAGCGGAAACGAACAGAATATGTTGCTGAATAAGGCTCAATTGGATCGGATAGGTGCTACGCTGTTTCATGTGGACCGGGGCGGAGACATTACGTTTCACGGACCGGGACAGCTGGTTTGTTATCCTATCCTTAACATGGAGGAGTTTGCTTTGGATGTCCGTTCCTATATCAGGTTGCTGGAAGATGCCGTAATTGCAGTGTGTGCTTCATATGGCATTGAGGCCGGTCGGGTTGAAAAGGCTACAGGTGTGTGGTTGGATGGAGGAAAGCCGGCAGCGCGGAAAATTTGTGCCATTGGTGTGCGTTGCAGTCGTTATGTGACCATGCACGGCTTGGCTCTGAACGTGAACACGGATCTGCGTTATTTCAGTTATATTCATCCTTGTGGCTTTATCGACAAGGGGGTTACGTCGCTTCAGAAGGAATTGGGGCGTGAACTGCCGATGCAGGAAGTGAAAGACAAGTTGGTGAAAGAACTTGTAAGCCGATTGTAATGCAACTTTTGTAGATAGGAAGCTGTCTCTTGTATTTTGATTCGTTTGAGGCTGTTTTTTAGGGTGGATAAAAAACAATGCAATTCCGTCTTTAGGTTGTATGCGTATTTATTGATAAACGTTACTTTCGGTTCCCTTGGAAATAGTTTTGGGTATTTATTTTTCAAAAGTTCAATGCTGCTTTGTCGGTAAACTTTTCTGTTTGTATGTTCACAAACAGAAGAAGTTCCGTTGGTTAGGAATGTGAAATTCTTCCCTTATCATACTCTGTCAACCAAAAAATCTTATTAACTTTGCAGGTCACTTTTGATAACAATAAAATAATAACAATATGAATATCTCTTATAATTGGTTGAAAGAGTATGTCGATTTCGACTTGACGCCGGAAGAAGTTGCTGCTGCGCTAACCTCTATCGGACTGGAAACTGGAAGCGTGGAAGAAGTGCAGACCATTAAGGGTGGTTTGGAAGGTCTGGTGATCGGCGAGGTACTGACATGCGAACCTCATCCTAATTCAGACCACATGCACGTTACGACGGTGAATCTGGGACAGGGAGAGCCTGTACAGATTGTCTGCGGGGCATCCAATGTGGCAGCCGGTCAGAAAGTTGTAGTAGCAACACTGGGGACAAAATTATACGACGGTGATGAGTGCTTTACCATAAAGAAATCGAAATTGCGTGGTATTGACTCCAATGGAATGATTTGTGCTGAAGATGAAATAGGTATTGGAACCGATCACTCCGGAATCATTGTTTTGCCTGAAACGGCTGTGCCGGGTACACCAGCCAAGGATTATTATAACATTAAGAGTGATTATCTTCTTGAGGTGGACATTACTCCTAATCGTGCCGATGCATGTTCGCACTATGGAGTGGCGCGCGACTTGTATGCTTATCTGATTCAGAATGGCAAACAGGCAACCTTGAAGCGCCCGTCAGTCGATGCTTTTGCTGTTGACAATCACGATTTGGATATTCAGGTTACTGTTGAGAATACGGAAGCTTGCCCCCGATATGCCGGTGTGACCGTGAAAGGCGTGACCGTAAAGGAGAGTCCGGAATGGTTACAGAACAAGTTGCGCGTCATCGGGCTCCGTCCTATCAATAATGTAGTAGATATCACCAATTATATCGTTCATGCTTTCGGACAGCCGCTTCATTGCTTCGATGCCGACACCATCAAAGGTGGTGAAGTCATTGTGAAGACAATGCCCGAAGGAACCCCGTTTGTGACTTTGGATGGCGTGGAGCGAAAGTTGAATGAACGCGATCTGATGATTTGCAATCGCGATGAGGCTATGTGTATAGCCGGTGTGTTTGGCGGACTGAATTCGGGATCGACCGAAGCGACCAAAGATGTTTTCCTGGAAAGTGCTTATTTCCATCCGACGTGGGTACGCAAGACTGCACGCCGTCATGGATTGAATACTGATGCTTCATTCCGTTTTGAACGGGGCATCGATCCTAATTCTGTTATTTACTGTCTGAAGTTGGCGGCTCTGATGGTGAAAGAGTTGGCTGGCGGAACAATCTCATGCGAGATTAAAGACGTATGTTCGGCAGACTTCAAGGATTTCAGAGTAAACCTTCCTTATGAAAAAGTACATTCTTTAGTAGGTAAGACAATTCCCGTAGAGACCATCAAGAGTATTGTTACAAGTCTGGAAATGAAAATCGTGGAAGAAACTTCTGACGGACTTGTTTTGGATGTGCCTCCTTATCGTGTGGATGTACAGAGAGATTGCGATGTCATTGAAGATATTTTGCGAATTTACGGTTATAATAATGTAGAGATACCGGCAAGTTTGAAGTCATGTTTGATGGTTAAGGGTGAACATGACAAATCAAACAAATTGCAGAATCTGATAGCCGAGCAATTGGTTGGTTGTGGCTTTAATGAGATACTGAACAACTCATTGACAAGAGCTGCCTATTATGATGGGTTAGAAAGCTATCCGTCGAAGAATTTGGTCATGCTGATGAACCCATTGAGTACCGATCTTAATGCGATGAGACAGACCTTGCTGTTTGGTGGATTGGAAAGTATTGCCCATAATGCGAACCGGAAGAATGCTGATCTGAAGTTCTTCGAGTATGGAAACTGTTACTATTATCACGAAGAAAAGAAGAATCCGGAGAAGGCTTTGGCTGCTTATGCCGAGGATTATCATTTGGGACTTTGGGTTACAGGTAAAAAAGTATCCAACTCGTGGGCACATGCCGATGAGGACAGTTCGGTGTATGAGTTAAAGGCCTATGTTGAGAACATATTTAACCGCGTAGGCTTGCATATGCGTGACTTGGTGGTAAATGTGTCCAATAATGATATATTTGCTGCATCTTTATCCGTACAGACAAGGGGTGGAAAAGTACTGGCTTCTTGGGGTATTGTTTCCCATAAAATACTGAAAGTTTTCGATATCGACAGTGAGGTGTATTTTGCGGATATCAATTGGAAAGAATTGTTGAAAGCCATCAGAAATGTAAAGGTGAACTATGTTGAGCTGACTAAATTCCCTGCTGTAAAACGTGACTTGGCTTTATTGCTCGATAAGAAAGTTCAGTTTGCCGAGATAGAAAAAATCGCGTATGAAACTGAGAAAAAACTGCTGAAGGAAGTATCTTTGTTCGATGTTTACGAAGGTAAGAATATGGAAGCCGGAAAGAAGTCGTATGCGGTGAGCTTCTTGTTGCAGGACGATAATGCAACTCTTAACGACAAGCAGATAGACAAGATAATGCAGAAACTTATTAAAAACCTTAAGACGAAACTTGGTGCTAAATTAAGATAATGCATTCTTGAAAAAAAGTTTTGAGTTGTACTCAGATTCTGACGATAGAAGATATATATGGAACGTTAGTTTGCTTGCCATTGCTTGCTTTGCATATATATTTAGGTATATGAATGGTGCGGTGGCTTGGAATAAAGTTCTTGGTCGCAGTACTCATAAGTGATGTATAAGGGCCGGAATTGGCAAACTGGATGTATCTCGTATTTGAAGTGTATGACTTGATTAGGAAGATTAAGACATTAAAAAAAGGTAATATAACAATTTAAAAATAATAAACCAATGGGAAGAGCGTTTGAATATAGAAAAGCTACAAAACTGAAAAGATGGGGCCATATGGCCAAAACATTTACTAGACTGGGTAAACAAATTGCCATAGCTGTGAAGGCTGGTGGCCCGGAACCGGAAAATAACCCGGCGTTGCGTTCGGTGATTGCTACCTGTAAGCGCGAGAACATGCCGAAGGATAACATTGAACGTGCAATTAAGAATGCTTTAGGAAAAGATCAGAGTGATTATAAGAGCATGACTTATGAAGGATATGGTCCTCATGGGGTAGCGATATTTGTTGATACGCTGACTGATAATCCGACACGTACGGTTGCTGATGTACGCAGTGTGTTCAATAAGTTTGGAGGAAACTTGGGCACAATGGGATC
>CABROZ010000037.1 GCA_902472795.1 uncultured Bacteroides sp.
TGAGTTTTTAAGTTTTTGAGTTTTTGAGTTTTTGAGTTTTTAAGTTTTTGAGTTTTTGAGTTGGGGGGATGAGTTTTGGGGGCTGATAAATTCAACGGCTAAAGGACGGAATATGATAGAAATTGGAAATAAATAATAAATAAGGAAATGGATAAACAGAAATTTGCTTTCGATAAGACGAACTTCATTCTGCTGGCTATCGGCATGGTGGTGGTGATTGTGGGTTTTATCCTGATGACGGGACCTTCGTCCACTCCGACGAACTTTGAACCGGACATCTTCAGTGTGAGACGGATCAAGGTGGCTCCGGTAGTATGTCTGCTGGGCTTTGTGTTTATGATTTATGCCGTGCTGCGCAAGCCGAAGGGTGGAAGCGTGGAGCAGCAGGATGAGAAGTGAAAAACTTAATGTGAGAAGAAAACAATGAGTTGGTTTGAAGCATTGATCCTGGGATTGCTCCAGGGGTTGACGGAATATCTGCCGGTGAGCAGCAGCGGACATCTGGCTATCGGGTCGGCACTGTTCGGCGTGGAAGGTGAGGAAAATCTGGCCTTTACGGTGGTTGTGCATGTGGCTACCGTGTTCAGTACGCTGGTCGTGCTGTGGAAGGAGATTGAATGGATTTTCCGCGGTTTGTTCAAGTGGCAGATGAATGCCGAAACACGCTACGTCATCAATATACTGATTTCCATGATTCCCATCGGGATTGTGGGAGTGTTCTTCAAGGACGAGGTGGAGGCTGTCTTTGGTTCGGGGCTGACGGTGGTAGGCTGCTGCCTGTTGCTGACGGCATTGTTGCTGTCGTTCTCGTATTACTATAAGCCGAAGCAGAAGGAAAACATTTCGATGAAGGATGCTTTTGTCATCGGACTGGCACAGGCTTGTGCCGTGCTTCCGGGATTGTCGCGCTCGGGCAGTACGATTGCTACGGGCCTTTTGCTGGGCGACAACAAGGCGAAACTGGCACAGTTCTCTTTCCTGATGGTGATGCCTCCCATATTGGGAGAAGCCTTGCTGGACAGCATGAAGCTGATGAAGGGTGAGGCTATTGCGGGAGATATACCGGCTGTGTCGCTGTTGGTAGGCTTTGTGGCGGCTTTTGTTTCCGGCTGTTTGGCCTGCAAATGGATGATCAATATCGTGAAGAAAGGCAAGCTGATTTATTTTGCCATCTATTGTGCCATTGTCGGTGTACTGACGCTGGTACTGGGATAGTCGGTTGAGCGTAACTAAAAGACTGGACTATGAACTTTAAGGAAGGAGAAGTATTGTATTTCGATAAGCCTTTAGGCTGGACTTCGTTCAAGGTGGTGGGGCATGTACGTTATCACATTTGCCGGCGACTGGGCATCAAGAAACTGAAAGTGGGACATGCGGGTACGCTGGATCCGCTGGCTACGGGAGTGATGATAGTCTGTACGGGCAGGGCGACAAAACGCATCGAAGAGTTCCAATACCATACCAAGGAATATGTGGCCACTATCCGCTTGGGAGCTACCACTCCTTCGTACGACCTGGAACACGAGATTGATGCCACTTATCCGACGGAACACATTACGCGTGAATTGGTGGAAGAGACGCTGAAACGCTTTGTGGGCGAGATTCAACAGGTGCCGCCGGCTTTCTCGGCCTGCATGGTGAACGGTACGCGGGCTTACGACCTGGCACGGAAGGGCGAAGAGGTGGAACTGAAACCTAAGCTGCTGGTGATTGACGAAATAGAACTGCTGGAATGCAACTTGCCGGAGATCAAGGTGAGGGTGGTGTGCAGCAAAGGTACGTATATCCGCGCATTGGCACGCGACATTGGGGAAGCCCTGAACAGCGGGGCGCATCTGACGGCCCTGCGGCGTACGCGTGTGGGCGATGTCCGGGTAGAAGACTGTCTGAATCCGCTGGACTTCAGAGAGTGGATAGACCAACAAGAGATTTCTTCTGGCGAAGAAGAATAAGGAAGCGGGAAGAGCCGTACCGCTTTATTTACTGAAAAGAATATTCAATAAACCTATTAAAGAAAGGAAAGATATGAAACTGTCGCAATTTAAATTCAAACTTCCCGAAGAGAAGATTGCTTTGTATCCGACAAAGTACAGGGATGAGTCGCGTCTGATGGTGCTTCATAAGAAGACCGGTCAAATTGAACACCGTATGTTCAAGGATATTTTGGACTATTTTGACGACAAGGATGTGTTTATCTTCAATGATACCAAGGTCTTTCCTGCCCGCCTGTATGGCAACAAGGAGAAAACCGGTGCGCGTATCGAAGTGTTTCTGCTGCGCGAGCTGAACGAGGAACTGCGCCTGTGGGACGTGCTGGTGGATCCTGCCCGGAAAATACGTATCGGAAATAAGCTGTATTTCGGTGACGATGATTCGATGGTGGCCGAGGTGATTGACAATACGACTTCGCGCGGCCGTACGCTCCGGTTCCTTTACGACGGACCGCACGATGAGTTCAAGAAGGCTTTGTATGCCCTGGGTGAAACACCGCTGCCACACAGCATCATCAACCGTCCGGTGGAACCGGAAGATGCCGAACGCTTCCAGTCGATTTTTGCCCGCCATGAAGGAGCTGTGACGGCTCCTACCGCGAACCTTCACTTCAGCCGCGAACTGATGAAGCGGATGGAAATCAAAGGTATTGACTTTGCTTTCATCACCTTGCATGCCGGATTGGGTAACTTCCGCGAGATAGATGTAGAGGATCTGACGAAACATAAGACCGACTCGGAGCAGATGATTGTGGACGAAGAGGCCGTACGCATTGTCAATCGTGCCAAGGACCTGAACAAACAGGTTTGTGCCGTGGGAACTACGGTGATGCGTGCCATTGAGAGCACGGTGAGCACCGACGGACATTTGAAGGAGTACGACGGCTGGACCAATAAGTTCATCTTTCCGCCCTACGACTTTACGGTGGCTACTTCGATGGTATCGAACTTCCACATGCCACTTTCCACGCTGCTGATGATTGTGGCTGCGTTCGGCGGTTACGAACAGGTGATGGAGGCATACGACGTGGCACTGAAGGAAGATTACCGTTTCGGTACTTATGGCGATGCCATGCTGATAACGGACAGATAACTTTTTAATGAAGGACGAAGCATGAAGAACGAAGATTTAGCTGGAGTTTCCGGTGGAAACCGGAAGGACGCTGTATCCGGCTCGGTTTCCATGCCGCAAGGAGATTCTTCGTCCTTCCTTCATGGCTCTTCATTTACCTGTTATTTAGGTTTGGGAACCAACCTGGGCGACAAGGAACTGAACCTGCGCCGGGCGGTGGAAAAGATTGGAAAGCGGATAGGGGAAGTGGTATCCCTGTCCGCTTTCTACGTTACGGCTCCGTGGGGATTTGCTTCGGAGAACAGCTTTCTGAATGCAGTGGTCTGCATACAGACGGCGTTGAGTCCTATGGATTTGTTGCAGGAAACGCAATCGCTTGAGTGTGAACTGGGACGGACGCACAAGTCGGTGGACGGGCAGTACTCGGATCGTCTGATAGACATTGACCTGCTGTTGTATTTCGATGCGGAAGGCGGACTTGTGCATATGAATACTCCTCAACTGGTACTTCCGCATCCGCTGATGCTGGAACGTGAGTTTGTGATGACTCCTTTGCGGGAGATTGCCCCGGAGGTAGTGCGGCAGTTGTTGGTACGCTGAATCGATTCGGCTGAATATATTCGTTTTTTAGGAAGATATTTTAAGTTTCGCAAGTTCTCAATTTATTAGTTGACAAGGCTTCAGTCAACAAGTTTACAAGGTTTGGAATGCCTTGTTTGATAGAGTGCCGCATGAGACGGCTCGTTACAAACGCCTTGTCAACTCGTCAACTTGTTACTCGTTAACTGTAACTTGAGCTTGCGAAAGTTGAGTGAAGATATTTTCACATCCTCAAATAAAAAATCGTTTATAGTTTTTATATGTAAAAGTTTTATGTTATTTTTGTCAATACGGACAGAAATACATTGGCGGGCAGGATATGGCTGCATATGTGAGAGTCTCTGAAAAAAAAGCTATTTGTAAAACCATTAAATAAGTTATGAAAAACATTTGTTATACCTGTTTAGTCATTGTAGGCTTGGTCATTGCAAACTGCTTTACGGCCTATGCCATTGAACCGAATCTGAAGTACGGCAAACCTTCGAAAGAAGAGTTGGCGATGGATACGTATGATAAAGATACAACGGCTTCGGCTGTCTGTCTGATTAGGGAAGGAAAAACTTATTTCACGTATAAAGAAGGATTCACACTGAGTACGGAGTATTGGGTGCGCATCAAGATTCTGAAACCGGAGGGGGTGAAATATGCCGATGTGACTATCCCGTATTATGCACCTGACGAGAGAGGAAAGGAACAGGATGTTCTGTTGGATTTAGAGGGGTTTGCTTACAACCTGGAGAATGGAAAGATAAAAAAAGACAAGCTGAAGAAAGACTTTATTTCGGACGAGCGGATAAGTCCGACTTACAAGGTACGGAAATTCTCGCTGCCAAACGTACGCAAGGGGACGGTAATAGAGTATAGCTACAAAATCAATTCGACTTATTTTTCCCAGATTGAGAACTGGGTGATGCAGGAAGAGATTCCCGTGGTACATAATAAGTACGAACTGACCGTTCCGATGGTGTTGATCTATAACATTGAGTTTCGTGGAAAGAAATATATTCAGGTGGACCGTGAGGACGCTTCTATTACCGCTACTTCGGTGCTGGAAAGCGGACCGAGCAGGGTGTCGCGTAACTTTGGGATCAGAGCTGAAAGATACACGCTGACTGCGCACGACTTGCCTGCCTTACGCCAGGACGAACCCTATTGCTGGTGTCCGGAGGATTACCGCGTTCAGGCAAGTTTTGATTTGCAGGGGACCAATTATCCGGGAGAAGGCTATAAGGCGTTCAGCAAGAACTGGACAGATGTGGATAAACTGTTGCTGAGCGATGAGCATCAGGGATTCGGACGGTGGTTGAGAATGTCCAATCCGTTTATTGACGAAACGAGGAGCATGGTGGAGAAGCTGCAACAGGAGAAAGGGGATGCGTTGGATTTCGATACCAAGGTGAGAGCGGCTTTTGGCTTGCTGAAGGAAAAACTGGCTTGGAACGGAAAGTATAACCTCTACTGTGACAACATGGACAAGGTTATCAAGAATAAAAGCGGGAATAATGCGGAGCTGAATTTTGTGTTTATCAGTATTCTCCGCGGGTTTGGAATTAATGCTTATCCCGTTGTGCTGAGTCGTCGTTCGTTGGGGATGTTGCCCGTTAACTTTCCGACATACCAGAAACTGAATACGTTTGTGGTAGCTGTTTACGATACTAAAAAGAAACAGTTTGTGTATCTGGACAGTTCGATGACGCTGCCGGTATTCGATGTGCTTCCTTGCGAATTGTTGGTAGAAAAGGGACGTCTGCTGGCTCCGGGTGTGCCGGAAGATAAGCGTTGGGTGAACCTGATGCAGATTGCAAAAAATCAGTTGACCATCCGGACGACGGCGACAGTGACGGACGGAAGCATCAAAGGACACAGACAGGTGACCATGCAGGGACAATACGGCTTGGAGTACCGCTGGAAGAAGCAGAGCGGAGAGCCGGTGTCGTGGTTGGACGACGGACATGTGGTACTCAGCAACGTTGAAGTCCGGGAACCGGCAACCCGTTATGGAGCCTTGTTGGAAGAAGCTGACTATGAAATGAAACTGGAACAGGCGGGTGACATGCTGTACATCAACCCGATGATCTTTCCGCAGCTGAAGGAGTCGCCTTTCGTTCAGACCAAACGGGAGTTGCCCGTCGAATTTGACTATCCTTATCAGATAAGTCTGACGTGTGAGCTGAAACTTCCCGAAGGCTATCAGGTAGAAGAAATGCCACAGTCGGGCAAAGTGACTACGGAAGATAATAAATTGCAGTTCAACTATTGGATCAGTCATGATGAAGGGACTGTCTATCTGAAGTATGAATTTGCTGTCAAAGCCCATCTGTTTCCGGCAGAATATTATCCGCAATTGCAGGAAATGTGGAACAGAGCCGTGGAGAAGAATGGCGCGCTGATTGTCCTGAAGAAACAGCAGAAGGGAGCATGAAAAGGTTTTGGGGAGTCATATTGTGTGCGTTATGCATAAGTTGGACCGGAATCACGGAAACTTTGGCACAGAAGGTTATCCATTCGATCGTGAAAGAGACACGGACGGAAGTGGAATGTACCTCGATGACTCAGTATGTCGAAAAGAATACGATGGAGATCACCGTATTCGACCGTGAAGGTGAGGAGGATGCAGCTTTCGTTTGCTTTTGTGATCAGTTTGTTTCGTTAGAAAGCTTTTCGGGCGAGATTTTTGACATACAGGGCAAACGGGTGAGGAAAATCAGAAAGTCGGATTTGCAGATATCGGAGTATTCGTCGTCGCTTCTGACCGATGATTACCGATATTATTATCTCAGTAAGCATCCTTCTTTTCCTTATACGATCAGGTATGAATGGAAGGTAAAATGCCGTGACGGAGTGATTGGTTTTCCTCTTTTCGTTCCGCAGGTAGCTTCCGGGCAGCCGGTAGTGAAAGCTTCCTATTCGATCCGAATACCGGCGGGACAGACGTGCAGGTATTATGCCAGAAACATCGAAGGTAAGAAAGTGTCGATTAGTGAGAAAACCGATGAAAGCGGTTGGAGACAAATCGATGTGGTTGCTTCCGATTTACCTCCTTTATATAAGGAACAGGCGGCGCCATCGTGGAACAAATTATTGCCGATGGTATATTTTGTCCCGTCGGATTTTGTGTACGACGGTGTGGAAGGAAACTTGAACAGCTGGAAAGACTATGGCGCCTGGCAGTATAAACTGCTGAAGGGAAGGGAGGTGCTGGATGAGGCCTTCAGGAAACGTCTGCATGAATTGGTGGCAGATTGCCGGACGGAACGTGAAAAGGTGAAAGCCGTTTATGACTATCTGGCGGAGACTACCCGTTATGTCAGCATTCAGTTGGGTATTGGAGGCTTGCAACCCGCTGCTGCGTCCGATGTGTGTCGGCTGGGGTTTGGTGATTGCAAGGGATTATCGAATTACATGCTGGCCATGCTGAAGGAACTGGGTATTCCTTCTACCTATGTCGTGGTCAGCACTGAAAATGAAAGGCTGATTCCCGACTTTGCAACAGCCAACCAGATGAATCATGTGGTGTTGCAGGTGCCTCTTCCCGGGGATACGTTGTGGTTGGAATGTACGAATGCACATTTGCCTTTCGGGTATATACACAGTCGGATTGCCGGTCACGATGCTTTGCTGATAGAACCTTCCGGCGGGCGGTTGTGCCGGATACCCGATTACCCGGACTCTCTTCATACGAAGGTTATTTGTGCCGATATACGGTTGGGTGCTACAGGCGAGGCTGATGTGCGGGTAAACGAAACGTCTTGGCTGGCACGTTACGAGGAAATTGCGTCCATCGTATCGGCTGCTCCCGATCAGCAGAAACAGAAGGTTCGCTCGCGGGTGAAATTGCCTCGGGTAGAAGTGGAAGATTGGAGCATTTCGGAACGGAAAGAGGCAGCTCCGTCTGTCGGCATCGACTATACGGTTCGGGTGGAAAAATACGGAAATCAGACCGGTAGCCGCTTGTTTGTGCCGGTGAATGTGTTTCGGGAAGTTCCCGACTATTCGTCGAAGCAGGAACGGACTTATCCTATCTATATCGGGCATGGCTATGTGGATAGAGACAGCCTGCACATTTCTTTCCCTGAAGGATATGAGGTAGAAGCCGTGCCGGCTTCTGTTTCATTCGACAGTCCGTATGGAGAATTTCGTTCGGAAATAAAAGTGAAGGGGAGAGAAGTATATGTAGTACAGCAACTGGCCATCCGGAAAGGTACCTATCCGACAGATACCTATGCCGAGTTTGTTCGCTTCTGGAAGCAGGTAGCCGGGCAGTATGGTGGAAAGCTTGTCTTGCGGAAGAGTCCCTGATGGGGCATTAGGTTGTCGGTATGGCTAAGAACGTCGGCATGCTTTCTTTAGGAATGTTAATAGTGAGCTGTTAATAACCATGTTTGGCAGAAAAGACTTATCTTTGCGGCCGAAATAAAAATGTGGAAAGATTTGAGTAGCTTGCAACCACAGAAAAAAATGCTAAAACACATACTTTTCTGAACGAGCCGGAAACTTCTGGTACCTCTACTCACGAATTTCCCATCCATTAAACTTTTAATTAGTAATTATTCATTCTTAATTGTAAAAGTATGGGATACTTGTTTACATCCGAATCGGTGTCGGAAGGACACCCCGATAAAGTGGCCGATCAGATATCGGACGCTGTGCTTGACAAACTGTTGGCTTACGACCCCAGTTCGAAAGTAGCTTGCGAAACGCTGGTAACTACCGGACAGGTGGTGCTGGCCGGTGAAGTAAAAACCAAGGCTTATGTAGATCTCCAGCTGATAGCCCGTGAAGTGATTAAGAAAATCGGCTATACGAAGGGTGAATACATGTTTGAAAGTAATTCGTGCGGTGTGTTGAGCGCCATCCATGAGCAAAGCCCTGACATCAACCGCGGTGTAGAACGTCAGGATCCGATGGAACAGGGTGCCGGCGACCAGGGTATGATGTTCGGTTATGCCACCAACGAAACGGAAAACTATATGCCTTTGTCCCTCGATCTGGCACACCGCATTTTGCAGGTTCTGGCTGAAATACGTCGCGAAGGCAAACAGATGACTTATCTTCGTCCCGATGCCAAGAGTCAGGTGACGATTGAATACGATGACAACGGTACGCCGGTACGCATTGATACCATTGTGGTTTCGACGCAACACGATGACTTCATCCAGCCTGCCGATGATACGGAGGAAGCACAGCTGAAGGCGGATGAAGAAATGCTGGCTATCATTCGTTACGACGTAATTAATATCCTGATGCCCCGCGTCATTGCTTCGATTCATGCAGAAAAAGTACTGGCACTGTTCAATAACGACATCAAGTATCACGTCAATCCTACCGGTAAGTTTGTGATCGGAGGTCCTCACGGCGATACGGGTCTGACAGGACGTAAAATCATTGTAGATACTTACGGTGGCAAGGGTGCACACGGTGGTGGTGCATTCTCGGGTAAGGATCCGTCGAAAGTGGATCGCTCGGCTGCCTATGCCGCACGTCATATTGCCAAGAATCTGGTGGCTGCCGGTGTGGCTGATGAAATGCTGGTACAGGTATCGTATGCCATCGGTGTGGCACGGCCTATTAATATTTATGTCAATACGTACGGACGCAGTCACGTAAATATGAGTGACGGCGAAATAGCCCGCAAGATTGACGAACTGTTTGACCTTCGTCCGAAGGCCATCGAGGATCGGCTGAAGTTGCGTAATCCTATTTATCAGGAAACGGCTGCCTACGGACACATGGGTCGTGAACCGCAGGTGGTGACCAAGCACTTCAAGAGCCGGTACGAAGGTAACAAAGATATTACTGTCGAACTGTTCACTTGGGAAAAGCTTGATTATGTAGATAAGGTGAAGGCTGCTTTTGGTCTGTAAGCTTTAAGTCGGCTTGAACCATGGAATGAGTTTCTTTAGCTTTTTTGATTGCTGAAGTCTGATTCTGTTGGTTTTTACCTTGCTATTTGAAGAAGCAGAGTAGATAAATTCAATTGTTGTTCACGCAGATTACGGTGATTTTACTGGAATCTGCGTGATTTTTTTGTCCTTTTGTGGGCAGAACCCACCTGAAAACAGACAAATATGACCCAATATCTGTCAATTGTCAGTTTTACCCCCTTTTATTGCCAGTCTGTATCCTGTCTTATGATGAATCTTCCCCTATGTTTGCATCGCTGGAAAGCACAAACATTATTATTCATCAAAATTACAGTATTTATGACCAACAACAGTACAAACTTTACCAAAGACCTTATTAATATACAAGATGATCTGTTGCGTTTTGCCTACAAACTGACCTCCGACCGTGAAGAGGCCAATGACCTTTTGCAGGAAACATCGCTTAAGGCATTGGATAATGAGGATAAATATACGCCCGAGACAAACTTTAAGGGTTGGGTATATACCATCATGCGCAATATCTTTATCAACAACTACCGGAAAATCGTTCGCGAACAGACTTTCGTGGACCAGACGGACAACCTGTATCATCTGAATTCATCGGCCGAGCTGGCTTATGAAAGTACCGATCAGGCTTACGACCTGAAAGAAATGCGCCGGGTGGTGAACGCGTTGCCTCGCGAGTATAAGGTACCCTTTTCCATGCACGTGGCGGGATTCAAATACCGGGAGATTGCAGAAAAGCTTGGTTTGCCTTTGGGAACGGTAAAGAGCCGCATCTTCTTTACCCGTCAGAAGTTGCAGCAGGAACTGAAGGACTTCCGGTAAGTTTCAGGTCTATCTGTTGCCAGTGGCGCTGAAAATCCATACCTTTGTCGCCTGATAACAAGTAGTATGGGAAAATAACGATGAATAAGATAGATTCTGTATGTGTTTACTGTGCTTCGAGCACAAAAATCGATTCTGTTTATTTTGACGCAGCACGTGAACTGGGTTCTCTGTTGGGGCAGCAACATATCCGGCTGATAAACGGTGCCGGAAATATGGGGCTGATGGCTGCAGTGGCCGATGCTGTGTTGGCTGAAGGAGGTGAGGTGACAGGAGTGATACCTCACTTCATGGTAGAACAGGGATGGCACCATACGGGACTGACTGAACTGATTGAGGTAGAAAACATGCACCAGCGCAAGCAGAAGATGGCCGATCTGAGCGATGCCGTGATTGCTTTGCCGGGTGGATGTGGTACGTTGGAGGAATTGTTGGAGGTGATTACGTGGAAACAATTGGGGCTGTATCTGAATCCGATTGTCATTCTGAATACTAAAGGTTATTATGATCCGTTGCTTGACATGTTCGGTAAGGCGGTGGAAGAGAATTTCATGCGTAAGCAGCACTGTGACATCTGGCATGTGGCTCATACGCCGGAAGAAGCGCTGGATCTGGTACATACAACGCCGTTGTGGGATGTGTCTATCCGTAAGTTTGCTGCAATATGATGAAGTTACTGACAGTGTGGCTGGTAGGGACGGAAGGTATTCCCATTCCGTATTCTCCCCGTATGGACGATGCGGTAGCAGCTATTCTGTTGGGTTGCTTTTTCCTGTCGGCCTATGTGTTGTCGCGTAGCCGTAAGTTCCTGCTTCAGTTGGTGAAGGATTTCCTGCTGCATCGCGAGCGTACCAGCATATTTGCTACTTCGACGGCTGCCGATATGCGCTATCTGTTGTTGCTCATTTTGCAGACCTGTGTATTGTCCGGTGTGTTTTTCTTCGACTATTTCAATGATATTCGTCCCGATCTGGTGATTCATATTCCCCCTTTTCTGCTGTTGTCGATTTATATCGGCATTTGTCTGACTTATTTGTTTGTCAAGTGGCTTGTCTATTCTTTCTTAGGATGGATTTTTTTTGACGGAAGTCGTGTCTCACTTTGGCTCGAATCTTATTCTACCCTTCTTTATTATTTGGGTTTGGCACTTTTCCCGTTTGTTTTGTTCATCGTTTATTTCGATCTGCCGCTGCAAATTACGGTCATTGTAGGTCTGATTCTTTTGGTTTTTACTAAAATATTGATGCTATATAAGTGGATAAAGCTTTTTTGTAATAATTTATATGGCTATTTCCTTTTAATTTTGTACTTTTGTGCCCTTGAAATTGTGCCCTGCATCATGTTGTATGTGGGTATGGTTCAGCTAAACGATTATTTGATAATAAAATTTTAGGACGTTGAAAATTAAGAAAGTACTTGTGTCGCAGCCGAAACCGGCATCAGAGAAATCTCCTTACTACGACATTGCAGAAAAATACGGCGTAAAGATCGATTTTCGTCCGTTTATTAAGGTGGAAAGCCTTTCAGCGAAGGAATTCAGACAGCAAAAAATTTCTATTCTGGATCATACAGCTGTGGTGTTTACTTCGCGTCATGCTATTGACCACTTCTTTCATTTATGCACAGAGTTGCGTGTTACTATACCCGAAACAATGAAGTACTTCTGCGTAACGGAGTCCATAGCATTGTATATTCAGAAGTATGTTCAGTATCGCAAGCGTAAGATATTCTTCGGAAATACAGGTAAGTTTGACGACTTGCTGCCTGCCATTATCAAGCATAAAACGGAGAAGTATCTGATCCCGATGTCGGATGTGCATACCGATGAGATAAAAAATGCGCTTGACAAGAACAAGATACAGCATACTGAAGCCATCATGTATCGTACGGTGAGCAATGACTTTACTCCCGATGAAACATTCGACTATGATATGCTGGTATTTTTCAGTCCGGCCGGCGTGTCTTCACTGAAGAAGAATTTCCCTAATTTTGAACAGAAAGACATCAAGATCGGAACCTTTGGTTCGACTACTGCACAGGCTGTACGTGATGCCGGACTTCGGTTGGATTTGGAAGCTCCCAGTGTACAGGCTCCTTCGATGACAGCGGCGCTTGATATGTTTATCAAGGAGAATAATAAAGGCAAATAATACTTGCAACTGAGATAAGATCGAAGAAGGTAAGGTAAAGCATCATGTATTTCTGTAGTGGGTGCCGGACTTTACCTTCTTTGTTTTTCTGGAAGTCTTTTTTCAGTGGCGTTCTTGCCCATTTGACGTGTGAACTTTTTAATATCGAATTGGATTTGGCTAATACATTACGTAAATCGGAACGGTTGGACCGGAAGAAAGTGATAGAGAAGATGTTTGCGGGCGGTTCCCGTTCGTTTTCTGTCTTCCCGTTGCGTGTGGTGTATCTGCCTGTGGACGATTTGGAGATGCCTGTTTCGATATTGGTCAGTGTCTCAAAGCGTCGTTTCAAGCGGGCTGTGAAGCGCAATCGGGTAAAAAGGCAGATTCGGGAAGCTTACCGGCTGAACAAGCAGTTGTTGCTCGAGGCCTTGTCGGGCAGTCAGTGCCGTCTGGCGATTGCGTTTATCTATCTGTCGGACGAATTGGTTTCATCTTCGTTGATTGAGGAACGGATGAAAATTGCTTTGTCGCGCATTGCCGAGAAGTTATGAAAAGGTTGCTTTCCTGGCTGTTGTTACTTCCTATCTATTTTTATCAGCGGTGCATATCGCCGATGCTTTCTCCTTCGTGCCGCTTTACTCCTACCTGTTCGCAATATGCAGTTGAGGCCATAAAGAAACACGGTCCTTTCAAGGGACTTTATCTGGCCATACGGCGTATTTTGCGTTGTCATCCCTGGGGTGGTTCGGGATACGACCCTGTACCCTGACAGAGATTATTCCTGTTTTCTTCCTCATGCCAATCCTTGCAGATATACATACTCACAAGCTTCCGCGTGAAGCCGGACAGGCTATTGTCAGTTGCCAGCCTCATGAGTTTAATCCGCTTCCTGACGAGTGGTATTCGGTAGGAATTCATCCCTGGTACGCAGACGAGTGTACGTGGCAGTCCGATGATTTCCGTCGGCGTTTCGAGGAAATGTCGGTACATCCGCGGGTGTTGGCCATTGGTGAAGCGGGCATCGACCGTTTGTCGTCCGTGCCGCTCGACTGTCAGATGGCTATTTTCCGATATCAGGCAGGATGGGCCGAGCTGGTTGGCAAGCCTTTGATTATCCATGCAGTAAAGGTGCAAGCCGAACTGATGCAGCTGAAACGTGAATTGAAGCCGCGTATGCCATGGATTATTCATGGTTTTCGTGGCAAGGTGCAGTTGGCGCAGGATTTTGTGCGCCATGGCATGTATCTCTCCTTTGGTGCCAGGTACCAGGAAGAGGCCTTGCGACAGATGCCTGTTGACCGGCTGTTTCTGGAAACGGACGAGAGCGATGTCCCCATCGTCGAACTGTATGAGAAGGCGGCCTGTCTGCGTGGTGTAACATGCAGTGAATTGGCAGGAGAGGTTTCGCGCAACATACAGTGCGTCTTTTTTAGACGTTAAGTTTTGTTTCTTCAAAGAAAGGTCGTACTTTTGCGCAAAGTATAACTATCAATCAAATCATTAAACAATCAATCATTCGATGAATTTTGTAGAAGAATTAAGATGGCGTGGCATGCTCCACACAATGATGCCGGGTACGGAAGAGTTATTATCCAAAGAAATGGTGACGGCTTATCTGGGTATCGACCCTACAGCCGATTCTTTGCACATCGGACACTTGTGCGGTGTGATGATTCTGCGTCATTTTCAGCGTTGCGGTCACAAGCCGCTGGCACTGATCGGTGGTGCTACGGGTATGATTGGTGACCCTTCGGGCAAATCGCAGGAACGAAATCTGCTCGACGAGGAGACTTTGCGCCACAATCAGGAGTGCATCAAGAAGCAGTTGAGCAAGTTCCTGGATTTTGATTCCGATGCTCCCAACCATGCCGAACTGGTGAACAACTACGACTGGATGAAGGACTTTACTTTCCTTGACTTTGCCCGTGAGGTAGGCAAGCATATCACAGTAAACTATATGATGGCCAAGGAGTCGGTACAGAAGCGACTGAACGGCGAGGCACGCGACGGACTCTCGTTTACGGAGTTCACATATCAGCTGTTGCAGGGCTATGACTTTCTGCACCTGTACGAGACCAAGAACTGCAAGTTGCAGATGGGCGGAAGCGATCAGTGGGGTAACATTACGACAGGTGCCGAACTTATTCGCCGTACGAACGGTGGCGAAGTCTATGCACTGACTTGTCCGCTGATTACCAAGGCCGACGGTGGCAAATTTGGCAAGACTGAAAGTGGAAACATCTGGCTTGATCCGCATTACACTTCTCCTTACAAGTTCTATCAGTTCTGGTTGAACGTGAGCGATGCGGATGCCGAGAAATATATCAAGATCTTCACGTCGATTGGTAAGGAAGAGATTGAGGCATTGATTGCCGAACATCAGCAGGCTCCGCACTTACGGGTACTGCAGAAGCGTCTGGCCAAGGAAGTGACCATTATGGTACACTCTGAGGACGACTACAATGCTGCTGTTGAGGCTTCGAACATTCTGTTCGGCGGTGGTACGTCGGAAGCTTTGAAGAAGTTGGACGAACAGACGCTCCTTTCCGTATTCGAGGGTGTTCCTCAGTTCGAGGTTTCGCGCGATGCCTTGGCAGCCGGTGTGAAAGCTGTTGATTTGTTCGTTGAGAATGCTGCCGTCTTCCCGTCGAAGGGTGAGATGCGCAAGTTGGTGCAAGGTGGTGGCGTTTCGCTGAATAAAGAGAAACTGACTGCTTTTGATCAGGTAGTGACTACGGCTGATCTGCTGGACGACAAATATCTGCTGGTTCAGCGCGGCAAGAAGAACTATTATCTGATTATTGCGAAATAAGCAAGTTGTTTTTATATATGATAAGGGTGTGTCAGAGTGATATGACGCACCCTTTTTCGTTTTATATACTATTTTCCCGGGAGAGTATATTTTTTAGAGGATTTTTTGCAGGTAGTACGATAAAACTCTGTACCTTTATCCGCATAAACACGGCGATTATCGCTAATCAGATACGAATGAATGCAGAACAATCCCTATTAAAGCCTTACTATGTTTTTCTTATCTATGAATCTTGTTAAACCAACCATATGTTAAACTTTATATTATCCATTAAGCTATGATGAAAAAAGGATTTTTATTTTTATCCATCGGATTGCTGGCGGCATCGGCATATGCCCAGAATCCGATTGTGCAAACACACTACACGGCCGACCCTGCACCAATGGCATACGACGGTACGTTATATCTTTATACCAGCCATGACGAAGATGCTTCCACCTGGTTTGTGATGAATGACTGGAAACTATATACTACTACCGACATGGTGAACTGGACCGATCACGGAGCTGTGCTTTCGTACAAGACTTTCAGTTGGGCAAAGGGTGACGCCTGGGCCATGCAGTGCGTCGAGCGCGACGGAAAGTTCTACGCTTATGTGCCTGTCACGATGAACAAGGGAGGAGGCGCTATCGGTGTGGCTGTGGCAGACAGTCCGTACGGACCTTTCTACGATGCGTTGGGCAAACCGTTGGTAAGCAGCGGAAAGGGAGACATTGACCCTACGGTTATGATTGACGATGACGGGCAGGCTTATCTGTATTGGGGTAATCCTTTCTGTTACTATGTGAAACTGAATGAGGACATGATTTCGTATTCGGGCGACATTGTCCGGGTGCCGATGACCGAAGAGTCTTTCGGCAAGCGGGAAGGAAACGTGGCCGAGCGCCCGACGCTGTACGAAGAAGGTCCCTGGTTGTACAAACACAACGACTGGTATTACCTGCTTTGGGCAGGAGGCCCCATTCCCGAGCACTTGGGCTATTCGATGAGCAAGAGTCCTGTCGGCCCGTGGAAGTATGGTGGCACGCTGATGCCTACTGAGGGTGGCAGTTTTACCAACCATCCGGGTATTGTTGATTATAAAGGTTCTACCTATCTGTTCTATCACAACGGTGCACTGCCGGGCGGCGGAGGTTTTACCCGTTCCGTTTGTGTGCAGAAAGCAGAATTCAACAAAGACGGATCGTTTGTACCCATGAAGATGACGGCAGGCATAGAGAAAGGACTTGAAAACCTGAACCCCTATCGGAAGACGGAAGCCGAAACGATGGCTTTCTCGGAAGGCATGAAGGCCGGACAGAACAAAGAAGTGGGCGTATTTGTCAATGCCATGAACGACGGAGCATATATTAAGGTAAGAGGCGTTGACTTCCGCAAAGAGGGAGCGTCGAAGTTTATGGCCCGCGTAGGAACAACTCACAATGGTGGTGTTACGATGGAAGTCCGCCTGGATAGCCCGCAAGGCGACTTGCTGACTACCGTAAAAGTTCCCATGACGGGAGGTGACGACCGCTGGGCACTGGTGTCTTCGGACGTGGCCAAGGTGAGTGGCGTACACGACTTGTACTTTGTTTGCAAAGGCAAGAAACCCGGGCGTCTGATGTATTTCGACTACTGGATGTTTCAAGCACAGAAATAGTCTATCACGATAAATGAATAAGCGTATGAAGAAGAAACTTTTGATTGTTGCCGGATTAGTACTGGCTAACGCAATGGCTGTCTGTGCCCAGTCGAAGATTGTATGGCTGGACGATTTGGACCTGACAGCCATGACTCAGGGCTATGGCATGCCGATGAAGAACCAATCGATTGACGGACGGAAACTGACCATCGGCGGGCAGACCTTCGAACGCGGGGTGGGAACTCATTCCGTCAGCGAAGTGGCCATCCAGCTGGATGGCGGGGCAACCCGTTTTACCGCCCAGGTAGGTCTGGACGATGAAGTACTGGAGCGCAAGAATGCGGCCGAGTTCATCGTGATAGGCGACGGTGCACAGTTGTGGACCAGTGGAATAGTCCGGGTAGGCGATGCTCCCAAGGAATGTTCCGTTTCGTTAGACGGCGTGAAGCGGCTGGAACTGTTGGTGAAGGAAGGTGGTGACGGTCCGCATTACGACCATGCCGACTGGGCCGATGCAAAGATTCTGTCGAAGGGAGCGGACAGTTTCCCTACCCTGAAGTTCATAGCAACGGAGCCTTATATTCTGACTCCTCCCGCTCCTGCCACTCCGAGAATAAATTGTGCGGCAGTGTTCGGCGTACGTCCCGGTTCGCCCTTCCAGTTCCTGGTAGCCACTACGGGCGACCGGCCGATGAAGTTTTCAGCATCCGGACTGCCCGATGGGCTGGAAATCAATCCGGAGACAGGACTGATAACCGGCAAGCTGACAAAGCCCGGTACGTATGAAGTAACCCTGAAAGCAAAAAACAAAAAAGGTACGGACAAGAAGAAGTTCCGCATCGAGTGCGGCGACCGGATTGCACTGACTCCCCCGATGGGCTGGAATAGCTGGAACTGCTTCGGTCACGAAGTTTCTGCCGAGAAGATTAAAAAGGCTGCAAGAGCTATGGTAGAAAGCGGGCTGATCAACTACGGGTGGACTTACATCAACATAGACGATTCGTGGCAGCACCACCGCGATCCCAACGACCCGACCAGAGGCGGTAAGTTGCGCGACGACAATGGATACATCTTGCCCAATGCCAAGTTCCCCGACATGAAGGAGCTGACCGATTACGTTCATTCGCTGGGACTGAAGACCGGCATATACTCTTCGCCCGGCCCGTGGACTTGTGGTGGCTGTGCTGGCAGTTTCGGATACGAGAGACAGGACGCCGAGATGTATGCCAAGTGGGGGATCGATTACCTGAAGTACGACTGGTGCAGCTATGGCGGCGTGCTCGACCGTGATTTGGATAAAGACCCCTATAGCGTAGGTTCGTTAGAGTTTCAGGGAGGTGGCGACTCGATTTTAGGAAGAAAACCTTTCAAGATAATGGGCGACTACTTGCGTCAGCAGACCCGGGACATCGTTTACAACCTGTGTCAATATGGTATGGGCGACGTCTGGAAGTGGGGAAATGCCGTCGGCGGACAATGCTGGCGTACCACCAATGACATTACCGATACGTGGGAAAGCGTCAAAGGCATTGCCCTGTCGCAAGACCGTGCGGCAGCCTGGGCAAAACCCGGCAGCTGGAACGACCCCGATATGCTGGTAGTGGGTATCGTAGGATGGGGAAATGCTCACCCGACGAAGCTGAAACCCGATGAACAGTATCTGCACATCAGTCTGTGGAGCCTGTTCTCTGCCCCGTTGCTGATAGGTTGCGACTTAGAGAAGTTGGACGACTTTACTTACAGCCTGCTGACGAACAACGAAGTGATTGCCGTCAACCAGGACCCGTTGGGTAAACAGGCCACTTGCGTACACACCATCGGCGACCTGCGCATCTATGTGAAGGACTTGGAGGATGGCGGAAAAGCGGTCGGCTTCTGCAACTTCGACCGCGAGAAGGCCAGCCTTTCGTTCAGCGACTTCGACAAGTTGGGCATTTCGGGCAAGCAGACGGTGCGCGACCTTTGGAGACAGAAGGACATTAAGGTGCTCAATACGTCGAAAGAAGCGTTGGATCTGGAGATTCCCGGTCACGGCGTATTGCTCTATAAGTTCCGGAAAGGACGCTGATAACCGGTCCTTTGGAAAGGCAGAAGAGGCTGCATCCCGCCGGGATG
>CABROZ010000038.1 GCA_902472795.1 uncultured Bacteroides sp.
TGTCCGCGGTAGGCTTGCCACAGCAGACCGATGAGGCCGAGCAACAGGGGCAGGCCGTAGAACACGTTGTGGCCCTTGTTCTCTTTCAGTTCGGTGGGCAGCAGTTGCTGGTTGCCCACCAGCATGTTGTCGATGAAGTCGAAGCCCGTAATCCAGTTGCCGTGCTCTATCTCGCCGGAGCCTTGCAGGTCGTTCTGGCGGCCTACGAAGTTCCACATGAAGTAGCGCCAGTACATCCAGTTGAGCTGGTAGGAGAAGAAGAACTTGATGTTTTCCCATTGGGTCGGCATCTTCACCATAATCATTTCGCCGCACTGGTCGTAGGGCACTTCGTAGCCCTGAATGTCCTGCCAGCTTTCGTATTGCTGGGTGTGCAGGCTGCTGTACATACGCGGGAAGAGCATGTTCTGTGCATACTCGTACTCGATGCGTCCGGGTATTTCAACGTAGCTGTCTTTCTCGTCGGGGGTGGCTTTTTCCTTGCGGATGAACTTGGTGCCGCTGTACGAGATGCGCGGCTGGCAGTATCCGTCCTTTACGTCGAGCGCCACTTTGGACGAGTAGGCCGGACCGTAGAACAGCGGGCGCGTGCCGTACTGCTCACGTCCCAGATATTCGCCCAGCGTGAAGATGTCTTCCGGCGAGTTCTGGTCCATCGGTGTGTTGGCTGTAGAGCGGATGACGATGAGGGGATACGACGAGTAGCCGATGGCCATCATCATGGTGCACAGCAGGGCCGTGTTCAGCGTGCGGGCGCTGACGCGGTATTTTTCCTTCATGCGTGCCTGCATTTTCGGGTTGAGGTAGAGCCACAGCAGGGCAATGATGATGATGCCGATGATGACCGAGCTGGCACCGTGGCCGTAGAAGGGAATACCCAGCATGGCAATGGTGAGCACGAACGACAGGGCCATGCGCATCTTGCTCTTTTCGGTGTAGCTTTCGTACACGCCCCAGATGAGGCAGGCTGCCAAGAGGATGATATAGACGATGACACCCGTGTTGAACGACATGCCCAGCGTGTTGACGAACAGCAGCTCGAACCATCCGCCCACTTTCACGATGCCCGGCACGATGCCGTAGAGCACCACGGCCACCAGCACCATAGAGCCTATGAGCGCCAGCAGCGAACCTTTGGCGTTGGCATGGGGCACTTTCTTATAGTAGTACACCAGCACGATGGCAGGCAGACAGAGCAGGTTGAGCAGGTGGACACCGATGCTGAGGCCCGTCAGATAGGCGATCAGGATGAGCCAGCGGTCGCTGTGAGGCTGGTCGGCCACGTCTTCCCACTTCAGTATCAGCCAGAATACGATGGCTGTGAACAGGGAGGAGAAAGCATATACTTCGCCTTCGACAGCCGAGAACCAGAAGGTATCGCTGAACGTATAGGCCAGTGCGCCTACCATTCCGCTGCCCATGATGGTCACAATCTGTCCGCGGGTGATGTGTTCGGGGTCTTTGACAACGAGTTTGCGTACCAGATGCGTGATGGTCCAGAACAGGAACAGAATACAGGCACCGCTCATCAGCGCGCTCATGTAGTTGACCATTTTGGCAACTTCCGAGGGGTCGGAAGCAAATTGCGAGAACAGGTTGGCCGTCAGCATGAAGAAGGGTGCGCCGGGTGGGTGACCGACTTCCAGCTTATAGCCGGTGGTGATGAACTCGGGGCAGTCCCAGAAGCTTGCTGTAGGCTCGATGGTCATGCAGTAAACGGTCGCCGCAATGAGGAAGGTAATCCAACCCACAATGTTGTTTACGGTTTTGTACTGTTTCATTCGGATGAGGTTATTCTGTTTTTATTATTTATATTTCACCGTTTTGCCGATGCCGCGGCAGAGCCGTGCATACGGCGTGGCGGCAAAGATAATGATTTCTGTTCTAAATTGGTGACAATAAGCTTCATTATTAGTATAGGTTAAGGGATGGAAGAGTCAGCGCGGAGACTGCCGTGAGCCGTGCAAGTGTTGCTCGTGAGCCGTGCAAGTGTTGCTCGCGAGCCGTGCAAGTGTCTCTCACGAGCCGTGCAAGTGTCTCTCAAGGGGCGTACAAATGCCGTTTGAATGAGGTTCGGATTGTAAGGCCTAATCGTCTGAGCAACAGTGATCTGTGTGTTTGTGGTTCCCCAGGATGCGATGGGGCAGTGAGCCGTGTCCCAACAGCTCTATCGGACAGTTGAAGTTCTTCTCGAGCCATTCGCCCGTGACGCATTCGGTCGAGGGGTGGTAGTCCAACGTTTCGTTGACGCAGGCTACGGACTTGACCTGTTGCAGGATGGTGCCGATGTCGTGGCTGACTAAGATGATGGCGCAGTCGCGGTTGATTTCGGCCAACAGCTGGTAGAGGCGTGCTTCGAACCGCTTGTCGATGTAGGTGCTGGGTTCGTCGAGTATCACGACTTCGGGGTCGGAAATGATGGCCCGGCCAAGCAGGGCGCGTTGCAGCTGGCCTCCGCTCAGTGCTCCGATGGGGCGCTGTTCGAGTCCCTCCAGTCCCATGCGGGCTACGACCTGACGGGCCAGTTCGCGGTGTCGGGCGGTGAAGCGCGAAGTCAGCGACTTCTTGCTGCTGAGTCCCGAGAGTATCACCTCCTCGACGGTGATGGGGAATTTGCGGTCGATGCTGCTGTACTGGGGCAGGTAGCCCATGGTGATTTTGCCCGTCGCCTGCTTTTCGGCCGGCTGTTTCGCGCGGGTGGTCGGCGAGGGCGTGAAGATGATCTCGCCGACCATGGGTTGCAGCAGGCCGAGGATGCACTTGATCAGCGTAGTCTTGCCTCCGCCGTTGGGGCCGATGATGCCCAGAAAGTCGCGTTCATATACGGTCAGATTGACGTCGTGCAGCACGGTGCGTCCGTCGTATCCGGCGCTAAGGTTTCTGATTTCGATGATGGGCTGTGGCATGGCGGGCTGATTCGTTGGGTGATTGGGTTGTCTGGATGCATCAGGGGCTTATTCCTGGTTTTGTTTTTCTCCGCTCAGTGCCCGTGCCACTTTCAGCATTTCGGCTTCCCAGTCGTACGACAGCGGATTGATGGATACTACGGTGGCTCCCGTCTGTTCGGCTATCAGGTCGGCATTGCGGCGGTCGAATTCGGGCTGAACGAAGATGACGTGCACTTTTTCTTCCTTGCACGTGTCTATCAACTCTTTCAGGTGGGCGGGCGAAGGTTCTTTGCCGCCGGCTTCGATGGGAATCTGATACAGGTCGTAGTCGCGGGCAAAGTACGACAGTGCCGGGTGGTAGATCATGAAGGCACGGTCGGCATTCGGAGCCGACAGCATGTTGCATATCAGGCTGTCCGTGCGTTCCAGCTTGCGGCACAGCGTGTTGTATCGTTCCAAGTAGATGTCTTCGTTCGCTTTGTTCATCTGGCAGAGGGCATTCAGAATGTTGCCTGCAATGATTTGGGCATTGACGGTCGAATTCCAGATGTGCGGTTCCACTCCGATGCGGGGCTGTCCGTCGTTGCCGGCATCGGCGCTGTGGCTTTCCTCTTCCTGATAGTTGCTTTCGGCGGCGGTGTGGGGGGCGTGTGCGTGCGTCGTGTCGAAAATCAGTTCGACCCCTCGCGAAAGGTTGAAGAACTGCAGGTGCGGGGCATTGTCCGACAGGCGGTCGGCCCAGGCCCGCTCGAAGCCGATGTGTCCGATGCGGAAGTAGGCTTTGCTTTTCGACAGTTCGACCAATTGCTGGGGGGTGGGGTCGTAGGTTTCCGGGCTGCTGCCTTTGGGCACCATGCTGACTACGGTGTATTCGTCGCCCGCAATGGCCTCGGTGAAATAGCGCAGCGGTTCGATGGTGACGGTGATGATGGGCTTTTGGGCGTCGCTTCCCTTTTTCGATCCGTTTCCGGGTTTGCACGAAACCACCAGGATGGATATCAGCAGAATATAGAGTTGTTTCATATTCACCAGTATGTTTGTTTAAGTTCGCTTGTACAAAGTTGGAGTTTATATTCCTTTTCAAAGGGTCGGCAGGCTCTCGGTTTGCTTCAGATTTCCCCGGCGATACAGACAATTTGCTATGCTTACCTGCACTTTATGGAAAGTTCTGCCTCGATTTGCGTCGTCTTCGATGAGTCGTGCCAACCTTGTTGACGGCACAAAGATAGTGAAAGGTGAGCGCAGAGGCAAAAAGAAAATGAAGTTTTCGACTTTTGACCGTGCCAAACCGGATCTTATCTTATCTGAAGGTGGTGAAATGTTGCGTTTATACGTAGTATAAGTGAACTCAACTTTCGCAAGCTCAAGTTGCAGTTGACAAGCAACAAGTTGACGAGTTGACAAGGCGTTTGTAACGAGCCGTTTCAAGGGCACTTTATCAAACAGGGCGTTCCAGCCTAGTAGACTCGTTAACTGAATCCTTGTCAACTAATAAGTTGAGCACTTGCGAAACTTAAATAAGTGAAGAAAAGTAAGCGGAAAGGAAGTCCGTGCGGAAATTTTTTTTCGGAAAAAATGCGGGAAGGCATAGGGGTTTCCCGAAAAGCCTGCGTTATTAAGTCGAAATCACCTGGCCAAGTGATGTAACAGCGAACAAAAAAACAAGCAAGTATTTCGGTCGTTTCGTTGCATGAAAAAACAATATTTAGAGAGAGAACGCATTATCGGAACTGAAACGAAAGAACTTGATGGAGTATTCAACCATTAAAAAAACAAGAAGTTATGAAAATTAAATTTATTGCATTATCTTTGTGTGTATTGGCAAGTGTGAACATGGTAAAAGGACAGGAAAGCGGCAAAGGCTTCATGAAGTCGGAGAATAAGCACGAGATCAGGTTGTCGGTGAGCGACGGACTGACACAGGGAACTGTCGATGTGCTCGGCATGGGACTGAGCGATGCCTTGCTGGGAACCAAGCGTACTGACGAACGTTTCAGCATGGTGTACGGACTGGGATACCGCTATTCGCTCAACCGCTTCCGGGTAGGTGCCGACTTGGGCTTCTCGATGGGAAGTGACAAGCTGATGCTGGCCGGCGACAAGTCGTCCTCGCTGAAGGAAAAAGACCTGAACCTCCTGGTGCTGCCCACAGCCGAATTTACCTACTACAAGCACGGGCTGATAGAACTGTACGGCGGCGCTTCGGCAGGTGTCAAGCTGAACCGTCACACCGAAACGGGTCTTACCGATGCCGGAAAGAAAGCGGCCAAGAAAGCCGATCTGTCCACATCGTTTGCTTATCAGGTCAATCCGATCGCTTTGCGAGTAGGAAACAACCGCATCGGCGGATTCCTCGAAGCCGGATTGGGTCATAAGGGATTCGTGACGGCAGGTGTCAGCCTGAAGTTCTGATCATACGGTAATTGATACGAGCGCAATGATATATGAGAGCCGATAGAAAGGAAATATTCAAATCCAGGTTTCAGAAACATTATTCCAGGCTGTGCAACATAGCCTACGGATATGTTTCTGACCGGGACGACTCGGAAGATATTGTTCAGGAACTGTTCATCAGCATCTGGAACAAGGGTCTCGACTCCATGCCCGAAGCAGAATTCACGGCCTACGTGACCACTTCCGTGAAAAACAGTTGCATCTCTTTCCTGCGGAAACGCAAGGAAGACGTGGTCTCCATCGAGGATTATCCCTTTCTGGCCGGTGACGTGACGGACGACAGCCCGGAAGCAGGGCATCAGCCCCCTACGCCCGAGGAACTGCTTGAATCGGCGCTTGCCACCTTGCCTCCCAAGTGCAAGGACATCTTCCTGATGGCCAAGCTTCAGGGAATGAAATACCGTGAGATAGCCGAAAAACTCAGCCTTTCCGAGAAAACCATCGAGAACCAGATGACGAAAGCCATCAAGCTGTTGCGCGCTTATGCGGCCGAGAACAGCTCGTTGCTGGCAGCGGTAGTCATTGCCTTTTTATCAATCATCGTAAACCGTTAGCATATTATGAATAGCAAGACAGATATCAACGAACTGCTGGCCAGGCATTTTGCCAACGAGCGGCTGACTGCGTCCCAGCAAGAGGAGCTGAACGAATGGATGGCAACTCATCGGGCCGAATACATGCGGTTGCAGAAACTGACAGGTGCCTTTGCCACCAAGCAGCCGGACCTGCACTTCGATGCCGAGCGGGCGTGGCAACGGATGGAACCGCGGTTGGAAGAACGTCGTCCGCTGACCATCCCCTTCAGGCGCAGGATGCTGCTTTTTGCCTCGGTGGCTGCTTCGCTGCTCATTGTGCTGGCCGTGTCGGTATTCTATTTTTCATCGGCGCCGGACCAAGATGTGGTGCGCTATGCCAACGCCGGCCATGTGGAACAACACTGTCTGTTGCCCGACAGCTCGGAGGTCGTTCTCTATCCCAAGTCCGTTCTGACCTACCGTCAAACCGATCAAGGCCGCCTGGCGCATTTGGAGGGCAAAGCCTTTTTCCATGTGAAGAGGAAGATACACGGTGTCCCTTTCAAGGTCGAGACAGACTTGCTGCAGGTCGAAGTATTGGGAACCTCGTTCTTAGTCGATGTAGCCCGTAAGGAGCAGGCCGGAGTGTTTGTGAAAAGCGGGAAAGTCAGTGTGCAGACCGACGAAGACGGTGCGGTGATTGAAGCCAACGAGCAGGTGAAGTGGAAGGACGGTCGTCTGCAAGCAGGCGTCATCGAGAATCCTCAGGCACTGTTCGGCGACGAGCCGGTGGTGATGACGTTCAGTCAGACTCCTGTGGGCGAAGTGGTCAGGGAGATTGAAGCAAAAACCGGCATCCGCATCGAAGTCGAAACCGGATTGGAAAAGAATCTGGTCACTACGCGGATGGAAGGCGAAAGCGCACGGGACATGGTAGAAGAACTGGCTTTCCTGTGCGGATGTAAATACAAAACCCTGACAGAAGGAAAACATTATCTCTTGTATGAGGAGTAGGCTGTACATACTGCTGCTTTGGGCAGTAGCATTATTAAGTATAACCGAAGCAGACGGACAGGAATTGAAGCCGTCAAGTACGGTAGCGGAAGAGCGGGTGCAAGTCAGCGCCTCTTCCGCTACCGTGTTGCAATGGTTCGGGCTCATCGAGCAGCAGTGTGGCATCGTGCTTTCTTACAATCCCGCCCAGATAGACCTGACGAAAGTCTGCACCGTCGAGGCCGGCGGGTCGATGACCGTTGCCCGGCTGCTGTCACACGTGCTGAAGGACTACAAGTTCAAGACGGCATTTGTCCCTCCACGAAAACTGGTTATTCAGGTGCAGAAGCAGGAAGATTATTACGTTCGTGGAAAGGTGGGGGAAGCCGATGCCGACGAACGGCTGTACGGAGCAGTGGTCTCCTGGAGCAACGGCATCAGGCAATGGAACACGCTGACCGACGAGAACGGCATCTTCAAGCTCTATCTGCCCGAAGGGCTCTATACGCTGACCGTGTCGTACATGGGTTACACTCCTTACACCAAGCGCATTAGCATCAGTCGCGACTGCTTCCTCGACCTCTCGCTGCAACCGTTGCTGTTCGAGATAGACGAAGTGACGGTACAGCCCGAGAAACGCGCCGACGAACTGACCGAGCTGAATCCCTCCAACCTGCTTGCATTTAGTGGTAACGACTTGTTTTCGCAGATATGGATTCTGCCGGGAGTGACTTCGTCGCTGGCGGGCAGCAATTTGCAGGTGGACGGTGGAGGCCCCGACGAAAACCAGTTTCTGCTCGACGGAGTGCCTGTCTATCATCCGGGTCATTTTAGCTCGTTGTTGCCCATGTTCAATGGGGATGCGGTGAAAAACGTGGTGTTCCATAAAAGTTTCTTTCCCACTCGTCTGGAGGGTCGGCTTTCGTCTGTGACCGAAGTCAACCTGAAGGAGGGAAACAAAGACGAACACGTCCGCACGTTGAGTTTGGACATGCCGGCTGCATCGGTCATGCTCGAAGGCCCCATTGTGAAGCAGAAGTTGTCGTATATGGTAAGTGCCCGTCGCAGCTGGCTCGACTTTTTCGACAATCTGTTGTCCGAGGACAATCGGCTGAATCATTCGTCGTGCGACTACAATGCCAAGCTGTCGTACGCTGTCTCGCCGCTTTCCACGCTCAGTTTCCTGGCCTATGGGGCACGGGACGATTATCATTTGCCGGTGGCTGATGGCGAGACTTCTTCCATATTGCGGTGGGAGAATCAGGTGTATCAGTTGGCATATCGTACACAATGGGGCAAAGTGAGCAATTCCACTTCCCTGTTCTATTCTTCATACTCCAACCGCGCTCTTGTTGACGGGCTTGGTTTGGACGGTGAGGGCTACGTGCGCAGCGGGATAAAATCGTTGAATGCCCTGACTGAATTCAGCTATTCACCCGAGAATCTTTACCGTGCCCGTTGGGGAGTCAAATACGCTTACGAAACCTACGATCTGGCAACATTGGGCGACAAAGTAAGCACTCGTCGCGAACCTGTAAGCCAGGTTTCGGTGTTCTATGATAATAGCATCAACATTTCTTCTCGCTTTTCCGTTCAGGTCGGGGTGCATGGTGTGGGTTACTATCCGCGTAACCACCGGTCGTACTACAGCATTCAGCCCCGTTTGTCAGTGAAGTATTTCCCTACGGAGAACGACCTTCTCTATCTGCATTTCTCCAAGATGGAGCAGTTCTATCACTATCTGCGTTTCAGCAGCTGGGCTTTGCCTACCGACTTCCGGATGCCGAGTATCGACGGTTACAAGCCCCGTTCGTCGGAACATTACGAGATCGGTTGGAAACATTTTCTGGAAGGTGGGCGTCTGGAAGCTTCCATTTATTACAAGACACGGCGCAATGTCGTCGCTTTACGTCCGGAAACCTTTATCGAAGACGGGCCGTGGCAGGAATACATCATGAGCGGCAATGGCGACAGCTATGGGATAAAGTTCTATCTGTATAAGAGTTGGAGCCGCTGGAAGTTGCAGTTGTCCTATGCTTATACCCGAAGTCGTGAATGGTTTGCCGAGGTAGAAAACAAGAAGAAACTGCCTTCCTTGTACGATGTCCCTCACCAGTTGGGCAGCGCATTGTCCTTTCAGCTGAATGCACGTTCGCTGGTTTCGATAGGTGGAATGCTGCGTTCGGGAAAAGTAATCGACCTGGACGAATGGTTCGACCCGTTGCCTGCGGCCGATTTCCGGATGTGTCGCGAGCCGTTGAATTACCGGGTCGATGTTGGTTACTCTTATAAAAAGTCGTTTGGAGATAAGTTGTTGTCTTTCCGTTGTGGGTTGTACAACGTCATCGGTAATCCTTCCGAGGAAGATATCCTCAGTTTCTATTCGGTTCATTGGCACAGCAATTGTCTGCCTTATGCCGGAATCAGCTTTAAGTTTTAGTTGCAAGTGATAAAAGGTGGGGCTGTGCACACTGCCGGCTTGCTGGAAAGAATGAAGAAAAAGAAAGAGGGTATGCCTGTGTCTTGGCATACCCTCACTTCTGTGATATTAATCAAATGTAGAAAGGCAAGTTAGTCTTTCAGCTTGGCGATGATGAAGTCGCGGTTCAGGCGGGCAATGTTGCTGATAGAAACATTCTTCGGACATTCTGCCTCGCAGGCACGGGTGTTGGTACAGTTACCGAATCCCAGTTCGTCCATCTTGGCAAGCATAGCCTTGGCACGACGCAGTGCTTCGGGTTTGCCTTGCGGCAACAGGTTGAGCTGGCTGACCTTAGCTGATACGAACAACATGGCCGAACCGTTCTTACAAGCGGCTACGCAGGCACCACAACCGATACAGCTGGCAGCGTCCATGGCTTCGTCGGCTACGGTCTTCGGGATCAGGATAGCGTTGGCATCTTGCGGAGCACCTGTGTTTACGCTGACGTAACCACCGGCCTGCATGATTTTGTCGTAAGCCGTACGGTCAACCATCAAGTCCTTGATCACCGGGAAACCGGCTGAACGCCAAGGCTCAACCGTGATGGTATCGCCATCGTTGAAGCGGCGCATGTAGATCTGACAGGTCGTAGCACCGGTAGCGGGACCGTGAGGATGTCCGTTGATGTAGAGTGAACACATACCGCAGATACCTTCGCGGCAGTCATGATCGAATACAACCGGTTCTTTACCTTGCGAAATCAGCTGTTCGTTCAGGATATCCAGCATTTCCAGGAAAGAAGTATCACCGGGGATGTCCTTCATCTGATAGGTTTCAAAAGCGCCTTTAGCCTTGGGGCCTGCCTGACGCCATATCTTCAGTGTAAATGATATATTTTTATCCATACTTTCTTTAGTTTTTAAGTTGGTGAGTTTTTAAGTTTTTGAGTTAAATAACTCACCAGATGGTTTTGTTTACTATATTATTTTAAGTTATTTGAATCTAATCCTTTTCTTCTTCTGTAAATCAACGACTGTAACATCTTGCTTACTTCACTATTCAGTTTCTCTATTTCTTTAAACTTGTCTTCTGTGATGAAAGACAATTCGTATGAAATAACCAATTGTGTATCCAGCTCGTTTGAAGAACCTAAGGATATATATAAGAATTGAACTAATTCCTTATCAGAACCTCTTCCAAACCCTTCTGCTATGTTAGACGGGATTGAAATAGAACATCTTCGCATTTGATTGGTTAATCCGAATCGTTCATCTGAGGGATAATTGGCAGTTAGCTGGTAAACAGCTTTGGCTAACTTTATACCTTTTTGCCATGCCAATAAATCCCTGTAAGTTCCCATAACTTATAAACTCAAAAACTTATAAACTCAAAAACTTATGATTTATAGTTACGAGTCTGTACCTTAATGGCTTCATAAACCAGCGGCTCTTTCAGCAATACCGGAGCTTTGTCGTCGCTGCCCTGGTATTCCCAGCAAGCTACGTAGAAGTAGTTCTCGTCATCACGTTTGGCTTCACCTTCCTCTGTCTGGTATTCTTCGCGGAAGTGGCCACCGCACGATTCGTTACGGTTCAGCGCATCGTAAGCGATCAGTTCGCCCATGGTGATGAAGTCATTCAGACGGATAGCCTTGTCGAGTTCGACGTTGAGGCCTTCCTTGCTGCCCGGGATAAAGAGGTTGGTCTCGAATTCCTTGCGGATTTCTTTCAGTTTGGCCAGACCGGTCTTCAGTCCTTCGGCCGTACGACCCATACCTACGTATTCCCACATGATGTGACCCAGTTTCTTGTGGATAGAGTCAACAGATTCTTTACCCTTGATGTTCATCAGGTGATCGATCTTGTCCTGAACGGCTTTCTCGGCAGCTGCAAATTCGGGCAGGTCGGTCGAGAAGCGGGGAACAGTGATCTGGTCGGCCAGATAGTTCTGGATGGTGTAAGGCAATACGAAGTAACCGTCGGCCAGACCTTGCATCAGGGCAGAAGCACCCAGACGGTTGGCACCGTGGTCAGAGAAGTTACATTCGCCGATGGCAAACAGACCCTTAATGCTGGTCATCAGTTCGTAGTCAACCCAGATACCGCCCATGGTGTAGTGAATGGCAGGATAAATCATCATCGGGTTTTCGTAAGGCGATACGTCGGTGATTTCTTCGTACATGTCGAACAGGTTGCCGTAGCGCTGTGCCACAACATCCTTGCCCAGACGGTTGATGGCTTCGGAGAAGTCGAGGAATACGGCCAGACCTGTGTTGTTTACGCCGTAGCCCTTGTCGCAACGCTCTTTGGCGGCACGGCTGGCAACGTCACGCGGAACTAAGTTACCGAAGGCCGGATAGCGGCGCTCCAAGTAGTAGTCGCGGTCTTCTTCGGGGATATCTTTTCCTTGCAGTGTACCTTCCTGCAGCTTCTTGGCATCTTCCAGTTTCTTCGGAACCCAGATACGACCGTCGTTACGCAGAGACTCGGACATCAAAGTCAGCTTGGACTGCTTGTCACCGTGAACGGGGATACAGGTCGGGTGGATCTGTACGTAAGCCGGATTGGCAAACCAGGCACCCTTGCGGTAGCAGGCCATAGCGGCTGAACAGTTACATGCCATGGCGTTGGTCGAGAGGAAGTAAGTGTTTCCGTAACCGCCGGTAGCGATAACTACGGCATGAGCGGCGAAGCGCTCCAACTTACCGGTTACCAGATTCTTGGCGATGATACCGCGGGCACGACCGTCGATGATGACGATGTCTTCCATCTCATAGCGGGTATAGAGTTTTACAGTGCCGGCGTTGACCTGACGGCTCAGTGCAGAGTAGGCACCCAGCAACAGCTGCTGACCGGTCTGGCCTTTGGCGTAGAAAGTACGTGATACCTGTGCACCACCGAATGAACGGTTGGCCAGTGTGCCACCGTATTCGCGAGCAAAAGGAACGCCTTGTGCCACGCACTGGTCGATGATATTGTTCGATACTTCGGCCAGACGGTAAACGTTGGCTTCGCGGGCACGGTAGTCACCGCCCTTTACTGTATCGTAGAACAGACGATATACTGAGTCACCGTCGTTCTGATAGTTCTTGGCTGCATTGATACCACCCTGTGCGGCGATGGAGTGTGCACGACGGGGAGAGTCCTGAATGCAGAAGTTGAATACTTTGAAACCCATTTCGCCCAGCGAGGCGGCGGCGCTGGCACCGGCCAGACCCGTACCTACCACGATGATGTCCAGACGACGCTTGTTGGCGGGGTTTACTGATTTCTGATGGGCTTTATAGTTTGTCCATTTCTCGGCTACCGGTCCTTCCGGTATTCTTGAATCTATCTTGGTCATAGTTTTTTAGTTTACGAGGGTTCAGTTAACGAGGCTACGAGGCTGTGTCAACTGTACCTGCTTGTTGATTAAATCTTTTCCTTGTCAACTTGTCAACTCGTTAACTTGTCAACTTGTCAACTTGTCAACTCGTTAACTCTTAAATGAGAGATTGAATGTAGAATACAACAACTACCAATGCAAAGCAGATAACAACGATGGTGGAGTAGATGTTGGAGATGCATTTCCAACGGTTAATCCACGTCTTGTTGTTCCAGCCTAATGTCTGCATGGCGCTCCAGAAACCGTGAGTGAGGTGGAACCACAGGGCAAACAGCCAGATCAGGTAGAGAACGACGTTGACAACATTGCCGAAGGTGTTCTGGATGTGATAAATACCGTTGGCGGCATTCATCATGACGCCCATGTCCTGACAGCCTGCCAGTTCGGGAAGCATCATTTTCGACCAGAAGTGTACCAGGTGGAGGCACAGACCTACGATGACAATAATACCCAGGACCAACATGTTCTGAGAAGCCCACTCTACGGTTTTGGGTTTGTCAACGACGGCATAGCGTTCGCTACCGCGTGCACGGCGGTTCTGCATAGTCAGCCAGAAGGCATAGATGATGTGAATGATGAACAAAGCAGCCAGGCCCAATGTTCCGGCTACTGCATACCAGTTCGCTCCCAAGAACTCACAAACCATGTTGTAGCCCTCGGCCGAAACCAGCGCAACAAGGTTCATCGCCATGTGAAACGTCAGAAACAGGATAAGGGCGATACCGGTAACGCTCATCACCACTTTCCTTCCTACAGATGAATTACTTAACCACATAAATGATTGAATTTAAATTATTTAATAGTTAGAAAAAAATTCCTGTCAAGGCCTTATGGCTATTTTCCCGCAAAAATAGGTGAAATACCTTGATTAAGCAAGCAATTAAAGAAATAATTCCTTAATAAGTACGGCCTTGTGGCTCTGTTCGTTGCAGGTGTGAAGAAAGTGGATTATCTTTGCCGTGTCATCGGAAAGTAGAATAGTTGAGGTATAATCAAATAAAGATAGAAAGGATGAAACGTTGGACTTTTTTTGTCAGTTTCCTGATGTTGCTGGCATCGGGCGCTTGGGGACAGAACTGGGATATCAATACGGTGCACCGCATCAACAGTTGGGACGGTAAGTTCATTCGCAATTACAACAGGATCATTTCGAAGTCGGAACCGTATGTGGCGGTGGGCGTGCCCGTTGCCATGGCGGTGGCGGCATGGATCAAGCACGACAAGCAGTTGCTGAAGGATGCCGTTTATGTGGGTACCAGTGTGGCGGGTGCTTTTGTAGTGACCTATGGGATGAAGTATCTGGTGGACAGGCAGCGGCCTTACGATCGCTATCCCGACAGAGTGCATGCCTACAGTCGCGAGAACAGTCCTTCTTTCCCTTCGGGGCATACGGCAACGGCTTTTGCGCTGGCTACTTCGCTTAGCGTGAAATATCCCAAGTGGTATGTGATAGCTCCGTCGGCCGTGTGGGCCTGTTCGGTGGGAGTGTCGAGGATGAACGAAGGCGTGCACTATCCGTCCGACGTGCTGGCGGGTGCAGCCATCGGAGCCGGATGTGCAGTGGCCAATATCTATATCAACCGTTGGCTGAACAAGTGGCTGTTCGGCGACTGATTGCAAGTTACAGGTCGGCCGGAGCCTTATCCATCTGTTGTTCGTAGAACCCTTCGTTCAGAACCTTCAAGGCCTGCTGTACGCTTTGGTTGGTGACGTTCATCACCTGGAAGTATTCGTTCATGTCCCACAGGTCGCGGGCGATGAGGGCTTTCAGCTGTGTTTTGATGAGGGGTAATGCCCGGTTGTACTGTTCTTCATCGAATTTCACCTTTTCCTTGTCGGCCAGTGTACGCAGGTCGGTCAGGAAGGCTTCGTCTATCTCGAAATCCTTGTCGAAGGCTTTGAAATCCTTGTACTTCTTTTGCAATTCCTGGCGATGGCGTTCGATGTAGCCCGTTGTGCTGCGGATGATGACGCCCTTTGCCACGAGGTTGCGGTGGTAGTCGGTGTACTGGGTTGTGTCGATGGGCACGAAGAAGTCGGGCATGATGCCTCCTCCGCCATAGACGGTACGTCCCAGCCGCTTGGTCTGGTACTTCAGCGAGTCGGGGAAGTGGATGCTGTCGGCGTGCATCAGTTCGCCGTGGTTGAGGCGGTCGAGCAAGTCCTTGGCATAAGCCTCCTGCATGTCATCGCCTTTGCCGGTGTAGGGCTTCTGGATGCAGCGTCCGGCGGGTGTGTAGTAGCGGGCAATGGTGAGGCGTATCATCGAGCCGTCGGGCAGGTCGATGGGGCGTTGCACCAGTCCCTTGCCGAAGGTGCGTCGTCCAACGACTACGCCGCGGTCCCAGTCCTGTACGGCTCCGGTGACGATTTCGCTGGCCGAGGCCGAATACTCATCCACCAGAACCACGAGGCGTCCGTCGCGGAAGTTGCCGTTGCCCTTGGCGTAGAAGTTGCTGCGGCGGGAGGCTCTTCCTTCGGTATAGACGATGAGGTCCTTCTGGTCGAGGAATTCGTTGGCCAGGTCGATGGCGGCGTTCAGGTAGCCGCCTCCGTTGCCTTGCAGGTCGAGGATGAGGTCTTTCATGCCTTTCTTCTGGAGGCCTTTCAGGGCATTGAGGAATTCTTCGGCGGTGGTGGCACCGAAACGGTTGATGCGGATGTAACCCGTGTGGGGCTGTATCATGTACGAGGCGTCAAGGCTCAGGATGGGTATCTTGTCGCGCTTCACCGTGAAGTGGAGCGGATCAGTCACGCCACGGCGCACGATGGTCAGGTTGACTTTCGAGTCCTTGGGTCCGCGAAGCCGGCTCATGATGTCTTCGGTGCTCATCTTCACTCCGGCGATGGCGGTGTCGTTGACGGCCGTGATGCGGTCGCCGGCCAGTATGCCTGCTTTTTCCGAAGGGCCGCCACTGACGGGCTGGATGACGAGCAGAGTGTCTTCTATCATCTGGAACTGCACGCCGATGCCTTCGAAATTGCCCTGTAGGGGTTCGTTCATCTTCTTCACCTCTTCGGCGTTGCTGTAGGTGGAGTGCGGGTCGAGTTGTTCGAGCATTCCGACGATGGCTTCCTCTACGAGTTTGTCTTCGTCCACCGAATCCACGTAGAGGTTGGCGATGGCAAATTCGGCCATTTGCAATTTGCGCATGGCGTTTTTGTTGATGTTCTGTGCCTGTGCGGCAAGGGTGCAGGCAAGCAGAACCGGTAAGAGTATTATATATTTCATGATGCGATTCGTTTTCAGTAGGTTTCTACCACAAATTACACTTTTCATTTTCTGTTTTTCATTCTTCGTTGATCTTCATTCCTTCGGGAAGGAACTGGCTGACGTCTTTATGGAATTGCAGAAGTTCGCGTACGGCGGTGGAGCTGATGCTGGTCAGTTCGGGTTCGGTGAAGAGCAGAATGGTTTCTACTCCGGCCAGTTTGCGGTTGATGTCGGCAATGGTTTCTTCGTACTCGAAGTCCTTCACCGTACGGATGCCGCGGATGATGAGGTTGGCTTTCTCCTGCGTGACGAAGTCGATGGTCAGGCAGTCGTAGGATTTGACGCTGACGCGAGGTTCGTCTTTATAGAGTTGCCGGATCATGTTCTCCCGTTTCTCGGTAGGGAAGTAGCTGTGTTTCTTGTCGTTGATTCCGATTCCGATAACGATTTCATCGACAAAGGTCAGTGCACGCTTCACCACCGAGTAGTGGCCGATGGTGAAGGGGTCGAATGTGCCGGGGAATATTGCTTTGGTCATAATTAAATTAAGAATGAAGAATTAAGAATGAAGAATTTATTTGTTTGATTGATTATCTAATTGAGCTTCTATTTCTTTGATAGAAGGCATGGTCCCTTCCACCTTTTCGGGATAGAGCTTTTCAAGCTCGTATTCGGATATTCCGAGGGGCTGACTGCTCGATTCGAGTGCATATTGAGCCAGAATGTTGCTCTTTTGCTTGCAAATAAGCAACCCAATGGTAGGATTGTCACGCTCCTTTTTTCGAAGAAGATGATTGCAAGCTACAACGTAACCACCCAGCTGGCCTGCATCAGAAAAATCAAACTCGCCGATTTTTACCTCTACCACTACATAGCAAGAAAGTTTTAGATTATAGAATAACAGGTCGATGAACTTTTCCTTTTCGGCTATTTGCAGACGATATTCCTTTCCTACATAGGCAAAACCTGTACCAAGTTCCAATAGAAAGTTGGTAATATTGGTCAACAGCGTATCTTTCAGTTTGCGCTCATTGTATTTTCCGCGTAAACCTGTGAAGGCAAAATTATAAGGGTCGCGTGTCAGTTCCTGGGCCAAATCACTGTCCACCTCAGGCAATGTGCTTTTGAAATTGGTCAAGGCCTTACCACTGCGTTCATATAGATTTGTATCCAGTGCATTGAGCAGCATATCCCTGCTCCAGGCATTTTCTAATGTCTGGCGGACATAAAACAAGGCTTTGTCAGAATCATTCGAACATTTGTCTATGATATAACGGTGATGTCCCCAAGGAATTGAAAATAAATCAGTGTACAAACTTTCCACAATTTGTGGCAGATTTGCTTTTTCAGACTCTTCCACAACTTGTGGAAGAATTGTGAATTGCTGTTTGTAGAGGCAGTAGAAACGTTTCGCATAGCGGATTGACGTTTCTGAAAGTCCTTCGACGTCAGGCATTTCATGGCGCAAGTCGCGGCTTAGAGTGGCATAGAACTTGCTGCCATACTTGTTGTCTGCCTGTTTTTCCTCAATGTCCTTGCCAAGTTCCCAATAGTAGCTGAGCAGTTCTCTGTTCACCTTAATGGCTGCCTTGATCTGGCTACCGCGATAACGGCTTACGAGTTCCTTGACCCATGAAGTGTAATCCTTGTCCAATATGCCGATAGACTTGTCCATCATTATTTTTCTGTTCTTATTTCATTTCCAGTTCATCAGGCATTGCCTTCGGGAGGTGGATCTTGCAAAGGTGAATGGGCCTGATGGTTTCATTTTATATTATTAGTTGACAAGATGATGTGCTGGCAAGTTGACAAGGAGACAAGCGGTGGCGGCTGCCCTTGTGGCCTGAAGTCTGGTTGGCTTGTCAGCTGACTACGTCTTCTTCGATCACCAGATTGTCTATGATGAAACTCTGCCGTTCCATGGTGTTCTTGCCCATGTAGAATTCGAGCAGTTCCTTGACGGCGTCGGTCTTGCGCAGGCTGACTTGTTCCAAGCGCATGTCCTTGCCGATGAAGTGGCGGAATTCGTCGGGCGAGATTTCTCCCAAACCTTTGAAACGGGTGATTTCGGGATTCGGTCCCAGTTCGTCGATGGAGCTGAGACGTTCTTCCTCGGTATAGCAGTAATTGGTTTTCTTCTTGTTGCGTACGCGGAAGAGTGGGGTCTGCAGGATATAGACGTGCCCCTTCTTGATGAGGTCGGGGAAGAACTGCAGGAAGAAGGTGATGATGAGCAGGCGGATGTGCATGCCGTCCACATCGGCATCGGTGGCCACGATGACCTTGTTGTAGCGCAGTCCGTCGAGCCCGTCCTCGATGTTGAGGGCGGCCTGCAGCAGGTTGAACTCTTCGTTTTCGTACACCACCTTTTTGGTCAGCCCGTACGAGTTGAGGGGCTTTCCGCGCAGCGAGAACACGGCCTGGGTGTTTACGTCGCGGCTTTTGGTGATGGAGCCGCTGGCCGAGTCGCCCTCGGTGATGAAGATGCACGATTCGGCTTCCTGGTCCTTGCCTTTGCCGTCGTTCAGGTGGTAGCGGCAGTCGCGCAGCTTGCGGTTGTGCAGGTTGGCTTTCTTGGCGCGT
>CABROZ010000039.1 GCA_902472795.1 uncultured Bacteroides sp.
TCTGCGAGCCGTGTCTGGAGCACGTTGACAACAACTTCAAACCGCTGGATGCCATACAGAAAGGCGAATTTGCCGACGTCAGCGAAGACATCACCTACCTGATACAGACTTGCCGTCACCGCGTGGAGGACAACAATTATGAAGGTATGGAGACCGAAGTCCGCAAGGCCAACGACCTGAACGGCGAACTGGCCCGACTGAAGCGTGAGGAACTGCAACGCATCCAGGGACAAAGCAGCAGCATCAAGGTGAGCATGCTCTACCTGACCATGCTGCAGGAAGCCCAGAACGTGGTGACCTACACCATCAATCTGATAAAGGTCAGCCGCAAGTTCCAAAGCGAAGAAGAGGCATAACAAGCCTGCCTGCTACAACTCTGCATAATACAACCGCAGCATCCGGAGACTGCTACAGTCCGTCGAATGCTGCGGTTGTTGTTTTATCTATTCCCGTTCCGGATTTTATCCCTACACGTTTGTTCACCCGCCTTATTGACTCTCATTTGTTCTCCAAGCGCGAGAACGATCTTCTCATGCCTGTGAGAATAGTTTTCTCATAGCTATGAGAACAGTTTTCTCATGACTGTGAGAATGTCTTTCTCATGCCTATGAGAATAAACTTCACCAACCGGGTTATGGTCGCAAATGCCTCGGATAATTGCGGAACATCAGTGGACTTGGAAGTCACTATTGGTCCGATGCCTTTTTCAATCCCATCTTCTGGGCACGCTCCAGCATGAACTGTCGGGCCGCTTCGTACTCGTTGGGAATGACGCCGTCCAGTATGGCATCCTTGATGGCGCTCTTCAGCGCACCCACCTGCTGGCAGGGAGGCAGGCCGAAAGTCTCCATAATTTCCTCTCCGCTGACCGGCGGCTGGAAGTTGCGGATGCGGTCGCGCTCTTCCAGGTCTTTCAGCTTCTGGCGCACTAACTGGAAGTTGTTCAGGAAGCGTTGCTTCTTGTCCATGTTCTTCGAGGTGATGTCGGCTTCGCAAAGCGTCATCAGGTCGTCGATGTCATCGCCCGCCTCGAACAGCAGACGACGGACGGCCGAATCGGTCACTTCTTCATCGGCTATCACGATGGGGCGCATGTGCAGTCCGACGAGCTTCTGCACATATTTCATCTTCTCGTTCATCGGCAGCTTCATCTTACGGAAGATGTTGGGTATCATCTTCTCGCCAATGAAGTTATGATTGTGGAAAGTCCAGCCCAAACGGGGCTCCCAACGCTTGGTGGCAGGCTTGGCTATGTCGTGCAGTAACGCCGCCCAGCGCAGCCAAAGGTTGTCGGTCTTCTTACTGATGTTGTCGAGCACTTCGAGGGTGTGGTAGAAATTGTCCTTGTGGGCGCGTCCGTTGCGCGTCTCCACTCCCTGCAGGGCCACCAGTTCCGGGAAAATCAGCGCCAGAAGGCCGCAACGATCCAGGTCGACAAAACCTTTCGAAGGTACGGGCGACAGCATGATTTTGTTCAGCTCGTCGGCAATGCGTTCTTTCGAAATGATGGAAATGCGCTCCTTGTTGCGGCAAAGCGAATCGAACGTCTCATCGTCGATGTAGAAGTTCAGCTGGGTAGCAAAGCGGATGCAGCGCATCATGCGCAAGGGGTCGTCGCTGAACGTCACGTCGGGGTCGAGCGGCGTGCGGATGGTACGTTCTTTCATATCGTCCATGCCACCAAAGGGGTCTACCAGTTCGCCGTAGCGAGCTTCGTTCAGGCAGACAGCCAGAGCGTTGATGGTGAAGTCGCGACGGTTCTGGTCGTCTTCCAGCGTACCGTCTTCCACAACAGGCTTGCGGGAATCGTGCGTGTAGGACTCCTTGCGGGCACCGACAAACTCCACTTCCGTGCCGCGGAACTTCAACTGGGCTGTACCGAAGTTCTTGAAGACAGACACATGCGCACCCTTGCCCAACCGACGGCCCAACGCCTCGGCCATGGCAATGCCGCTGCCCACCACAACCACATCGATATCCTTGGAAGGACGTTGCAGAAAAATGTCGCGAACGTATCCGCCTACCACGTAGCATTCCAGCCCAAGCTCGTCTGCCGTCGCGGATATTTGCTTGAATATATTGTCACTGAAACGCTGTTTCAGTTCTTCAGGGGTCAACTCTATCATATTTTATCGTTTAAGGAAACGCAAAGATACGGATATTATTTCTATTTTTGCTTCAAAAATGCGCTTACCTAAGTAAGCGAGTTTATCAGTTTATAAGTTTTTGAGTTTTTAAGTTGAAGTAAAACAATAACTTATAAAGTTACAGACTCAAAAAAACAAAGAACGGAATGCACATGAAGAAAGAATTACTCCTGGCCTGCCTTTGCGGCATGCTCGTCGCCTGCGAAAACGTCGAAAAGAAAGCTGCCGTACAGCTACAGGCAGCACGTACCGCCTACGAAAACGGCGACTACAACGAAGCCAAACTGCGGATAGACAGCATCAAGATTCTCTACCCGAAAGCTTTCGACACACGGCGCGAAGGCCAGAAGCTGCTGATGGAAGTAGAACTGAAAGAACAGGAAAAAACCCTTGCTTACTTGGACAGCACCCTCAACGAAAAGCAAAAGGAACTGGATGCGCTGAAAGGGAAATTCGTACTCGAAAAAGACACCGCCTACCAGCAAGTCGGACTCTACCTGCATCCGTCACAGGTAATTGAGAAGAACCTGCACCGCTCGTTCCTGCGTTTCCAGGTAGACGAAACGGGTAAAATGAGCATGACCTCCATCTACTGCGGAGCAAGCAACATCCACCACATCGCCGTGAAAGTAGTAGCCCCCGACGGCAGCTTTGCCGAAACCCCTGCCTCGAAAGACAGCTACGAAACGACCGACCTGGGCGAGAAGATAGAAAAAGCCGACTACAAACTGGGCGAAGACGGCAACGTCATCGGGTTCATCTGCATGAACCGCGACAAGAACCTCAAGGTGAACTATCAGGGAGAGCGTTCCTACTCGACCACCATGAGCGCCACCGACCGCCAGGCTGCCGCCGGCATCTACGAACTGGCCCAAGTGCTGGCTGCCATCACCGAAATCAAACAGAATATCGAAGAAGCCAACCGGAAGATGGAGTTCATCCAGCACAAGCTGGCACAACCCCGCACGGAAGAGTAAACTTATCCTTCCTGCTCCGTCAGCATCTCCAGCAGTTCCTTGTCGGTCAGCTTGTAACCGGCATTGGCGCCTTCGAGCAACGAGTCGGCCAAGTCGCGCTTGGTGCGGTGGAGGCGCAGTATTTTCTCTTCGATGGTGTGCTGGGCTATCAGGTGATAGACGGTCACCCGATTCTGTTGCCCGATGCGATAGGCACGGTCGGTAGCCTGTTGTTCGATGGCCGGGTTCCACCACGGGTCCAGATGGATGACGTAATTGGCGCCCGTCAGATTCAGTCCTAACCCGCCAGCCTTCAGACTGATGAGGAAGATGGGGCACTCGCCCTGCTGGAACTTGCGTACCAGTTCCTCGCGCTGCTTCATGGCAACGGAACCGTCTAAATAGAAATAAGGTTCGCCCTGCTCGTCAAGACGCTTCCGAACCAGTTCCAGGAAAGACGTGAACTGGCTGAAGACCAGCACCCGGTTGTTTCCCTCCTTGATTTCGGCTATCAAGTCGAGCAGCATCTGTATCTTTGTTGACTCCCCTTTCCATTTATTATCAATCAGAGCCATGGAACAGGCCGCCTGACGCAAACGGGTGATTTCGGCCAGCGTACTCATGTTCACGCCGCTGCTTGCTTCGAGCATCGCCTTGGCACGGCGGCGAATCACTTCGTACACCGCCATTTCGTCTTCCGACAGCTCGACCGGCAAGGTGATTTCCATCTTTTCGGGCAGTTCTTCCACCACCTCGGACTTGGTACGGCGCAACATGAAAGGCTGCACGATGCGCTTCAGCCGACGCTGCTTCTCCTTATCGCCTTCTTCGATGGGAACAATGAACTTCAGGCGGAACTGTTCGTAACTGCCCAGCAAGCCGGGAGTAATGAAGCGGAACAGATTCCACAACTCGCTGAGATGATTCTGTATGGGAGTACCCGTCAAGATAAGTCGTGCCGATGCCTGCAGCTGCATGGCCACTTTCGACGTCTTGGTATCGCGATTCTTAATGGTGTGTGCCTCGTCCAGACACACTACATTCCATTGCTTGCCCACCAGCGGCTCTTCCGCATTGACCAGCAGGCCGTAAGTTGACAGTATCACGTCGTATTCGCCCGCACGGTCGATGAGCGCCTTGCGGTCGTCGGCCTCGTTCAGCACATGGATGTTCAGCGTAGGGGCAAAGCGTTGCAGTTCGTTCTTCCAGTTGGGAACGACCGAAGCCGGAGCCACCACCAGTGAAGCCCCTTCGGCCGCTCTGTACAGCAAGAAGGCAATGGTCTGTACCGTCTTTCCCAAACCCATGTCGTCGGCCAGGCAGGCACCTGCTCCCCAACCGGACAGGCGTACCATCCAGCGGAAACCTTCGAGCTGATAACCGCGCAAGGTTGCCTGCAAGGTGTTGGGAACGTCGGCTTCGACCTTCATGCTGCGACTGATCGACGCACGCAAGTCGTCCAGCCGTGGGTCGCTTTTGACAGTCAGTTCGCCCGCCATGGCGTCGCCCAGCAACGGGGCGTTAAAACGTGAGATGCGCACCTGTCCGTGTTCCTTCACAGTAAGTGCCTCCAGCTTATGCAACTGCTTCTGCAGACTTTCGTTCAGTTTCAGGTAGTCGGTTTCGTTCAGGCGGATAAAGTCTCCACGGCTTTGTCCCAACAGTTCGAGCAGCTGTTCCATGCTCAGCACGGTTTGGTCGTCTATCTGCACATCGCCCTCGATGCTGAACCAGTCGCCTTTGTTCTCGATACGGACATGGAAATTCTCAACCGGAACGGGGAGTTTCAGCCGCAGCTTTTCGCCTTCGGGCCACTCGATGAAATAAGTGTCGGATGACTGGCGCACGAAGTCGATGAGCAAAAGCAGTTCTTCGGGCAACAGGCTGATGCTCTGTCTTTCGAGCGAACGGCCGAAGCCGTCTTCCATGAAGCCGGTCAGCACTTCGTAGTTCCTGCGCTCCTGGCCAAGATGACGCTTCACCTGCACCCGCTTGCCGTCTGCCTCGTCGAACACCAGTGCGTTTCCTTCGCCGGGCAGAAAAGCTCCCCTTCCCTTCGGCAAAGGCTTGACGTAGGTCTTTACCTCGAATTGCCCGCCTTGCGGACGGACTTGCAACGCTATTTCGGCCGTTCCATCGACCGTTTCCAGCGTAGAACCGTTTTCCAACAACGACGAATGCACTTCTACCGTATCGCTGATGCGGGGCAGGAAGTCCTTCAGCTGTGCCTCGGCTTCCAAGGGGAAATATCCTACCATGAGCAGACGGCGGTAATACTCCCACTGCTTCGGCGTGATGGGAACCACAGTATAATAGGTATCCGACTTCTTCAGTATAATATGGTTATCGGGCGTATCAATCAGTGCCGACAGGGGGATGTTGGAGGTTATGTTGAACCGATTTCCCACTTTCTCCACCGACAGATAAGGTTTCTCCTCGTCCACCTTCACCTGTTCGAAGGGAGCATGATAGCCGGTATATAGACGGTCGCAGCCCACCATCATAGGCAACATCATATCCAAATTCATCGAATAATAGTTGCCCTGCCGATATTTGTTCCAGATCTGCCTGTCAAATTCGTCCATCAATGCCGAACCTTCCTGAAAGTAACGCATATTCGAAATGGGTTTTCCACTGCTCCACTTCCCCGACTTCAGGCGGGTCTGTTCGCGTACTTCTATGTAGTTGTACTTGATGAGGTACATCAGCCGTGCATCCTTTTCTTCCTTCTGCACGCCGCCAGCCTGGCCTTCGTTCTTCAGTAAATCTTCGATCAACAGTTCCCATGCCTGCTTCCGGCGTATGGAGGTCAGGGCAGGCGACGTACCGTAAGCTCGGGTAAGCCGGGCACGTTCGTCCTCAGTCAGATCAATGTAAGCGGACAGTTCGTGCTTTAATACGGCCTGTTGCGGATGCAGTTCGTAAAAGCCTTTGTCCTGCAAGGGATCTGTCAATTCAAAGTAACGGTTAAACAGAAAACCCAAGTACGAATATAAGACAGACGGATGGAAGAGTGAATCAAAGAGTTGCTGTACCAGTCCCAAACTGGCTTTTCGTTCTTCGTTTCTGAAAGCACTGGCTACAATATAAGCCGGCAACAGGTTCAGCTGTTCTTTCACTCCTCTTTTGTTTCTGAACTGGTCCAGTCTCTTGATGCTTGCGGGAGAATCATCGTGCACGTAGGCCATTATGAGGAAATAGCAGGTCAGGGGATTCTCGAAGATGTTCTTTTCGTGGGCTATCTTGTTTCTTATCTTCAAAGCCTTGTCGAACAATGCCACAGCATCGGCATACCTTTCCCTATGCAGGGCATATACGGCATTCAGTATCCAGAAGAATACGTCGTCGGACGAATCCTGCAAGGGTTTGTACTCGCCGTGCGAATAGTAACGGTAAAGGGCCAGCATGGAACGCAACCGGGATCGCATCGCTGCCGGCAAGGATTTTGTTTCCAACCATTGCTGCAGGTGATTCTGGTCGTCAAGATAGTCGTTATCCTGAATATAGACCAGCAATTCCGAGAAAGCCTCTGCAAACAAGTCATCGTCCAGTTTCAGGAACAAAGGACTGATGCAGGGATCAAAAGCTACAGGAAACAGGTAAGAGTACATTAAAACCGGAATACGCAACGGTAGCAAATCGGCTTCCCGATGTTCGAGCACCGCCATAAAAGCTTCTTCCAGTTCGAGAAACATCTCATTCTTGTTATAATCGTAACCCACACACCGGCGATAGTCGTCTTCCCACTCCGGATGGCGTGTTTTCAGAAAATAAAGAACCGGGAAATAGTATTTATACGAAACGCAATACACATACATTTTGGAAGTCCAGTCGTAGTTGAAGATTGACAACATTCCCTTCGACGTCAGCAAGTCCAACGCTTTCTTCATGCCATGGGGCATGGTCGGCAAAGTTTTCCACAGCGCTTCCAAGGTCTTGGTAGGAACAAAATCGGAGCAATATACGTAAAAGCACAATACTTTCTGGAGGGTTTCATCCAGTTCTTCTATTTTCGTACAGTTTATAACCAGATTCATGACACAGTTTTCGATTAAGGGAAGCAAAGATAAAAAGAATTACATACAAATGCACTATCTTTGCACCTCATTTAAAACGGACTTATGATTTCAATAGACGGACTGGCCGTAGAATTTGGCGGCACTACTTTATTTAGCGACATTTCTTTTGTGATTAACGAGAAGGACCGCATCGCCCTCATGGGAAAGAACGGAGCCGGAAAAAGCACCCTGCTGAAGATTCTCGCAGGCATCCGGCAGCCCACACGGGGAAAGGTATCGGTGCCCAAAGACTGCGTTGTGGCCTACCTGCCGCAGCACCTGATGACGGAAGACGGACGCACCGTGTTCGAGGAAACTGCCCAGGCCTTTGCCCACCTGCACGAGATGGAGGCCGAGATTGAACGCCTGAACAAGGAACTGGAGACGCGCACCGACTACGAAAGCGACAGCTACATGCAGCTCATCGAACAAGTGTCGGCCCTGAGCGAGAAGTTCTACGCCATCGATGCCACCAACTACGAGGAAGACGTGGAAAAGACCTTGTTGGGACTTGGCTTCGAGCGGAGCGACTTCGGCCGCCCCACCAGCGACTTCAGCGGCGGATGGCGCATGCGTATCGAGCTGGCCAAACTGCTGTTGCAGAAGCCCGACGTCCTGCTGCTGGACGAGCCTACCAACCATCTGGACATCGAGTCCATTCAGTGGCTCGAAGACTTCCTCATCAACAACGGCAAGGCGGTGGTAGTCATCAGCCACGACCGTAAGTTTGTAGACAACATCACCACCCGCACCATCGAAGTGACCATGGGACGCATCTACGACTACAAGGTGAACTATTCCAAATACCTGGAGCTGCGCAAGGAGCGCCGCGAACAGCAACAGAAAGCCTACGACGAACAGCAGAAGTTCATTGCCGAAACCAAAGAGTTCATCGAACGCTTCAAGGGAACTTACTCGAAAACCTTGCAAGTGCAGAGCCGCGTGAAGATGCTGGAGAAACTGGAACTGCTCGAAGTGGACGAGGAAGATACCTCGGCCCTGCGACTGAAGTTCCCCCCGTCGCCCCGCTCGGGCAACTATCCCGTCATCATGGACGGCGTAGGCAAGACGTACGGCGATCACGTGGTGTTCCGCAATGCGACGCTCACCATCGAACGCGGCGACAAGGTGGCTTTCGTAGGCCGCAACGGCGAAGGAAAGTCTACACTGGTGAAGTGCATCATGGGCGAGATTGAACACGAAGGAACCCTGACGCTGGGGCACAACGTACAGATAGGCTACTTCGCACAGAACCAGGCTTCGCTGCTGGACGAAAACCTGACGGTGTTCCAGACCATCGACGACGTAGCCAAAGGCGAGATACGCAACAAGATACGCGACCTGCTGGGTGCTTTTATGTTCGGCAGCCCCGAAGCCTCGATGAAGAAGGTAAAGGTGCTCTCCGGCGGCGAGCGTACCCGACTGGCGATGATCAAACTGCTGCTCGAACCGGTCAACCTGCTCATCCTGGACGAGCCTACCAACCATCTGGACCTGAAGACCAAAGACATCCTGAAGCAGGCACTGATGGACTTCGACGGCACACTGATTGTTGTCAGCCACGACCGTGACTTCCTCGACGGACTGGTAAGCAAGGTGTACGAGTTCGGCCACCAGCGCGTCCGCGAACACCTTTGCGGCGTCTACGAATTTCTGGAAAAGAAGAAAATGGAATCGCTCAGCGAACTGGAGAGGAACAAGGTTTCCTGAAAAATCTTTTTGCATACCCAAACAGCCGTTTCTCCGTCTTCGTGACAGGCAAACGGCTGTTTTGCTTACCGCCTCTTTATCTGTTTTCCGCAAAACAGAAGCCCGAACAGCATAAAACGCCCGCAAAAGTGCATAGATATGCACGAAAACACTCCTGAAAACGCTTGTTTTCCACTTCCGCAACGCTTGTGCGGAGCTGGAAGAATGCTTGTATGGCTCGCGAACATTGCTTGTGCGGTACACGAACAACGCTTGTGTGCCTCGTGAACATGGCTTTCTGGTGGAGGGAACAGTGATTTTGGCTTCGTTTTCCGTCGTTTCCATTCTATTCCAACTGTAAACATTTCGCTATCCGTCTATCTATAAGAAAGATACAGAAATCTGCCCGCAAAATTGCGCACATCCCGGGCAACGGGCAGAAATAACGGATTCTCACCGCTTCGGAAATACAAAATGACATTCTGTCAAACCGTTTTCCTCCGCATTTGCGAGACTTGATTTTTAGCGTTATCTTTGTCAACATATAACCTTAATATTCCTATTCATGGTACATCTCTTAAAAAACAGTCTGCTCCTGGTTCTCCTGAGCTGCCTGTGCCTGACCAGCGCACTGGCAAACGACACCGCCGGGCAACCGGAAAAGCCTTACTGGCAAGACATTCAAGTGATTTCGGTGAACAAGGAAGCTCCCCGCTCCTCGTTCATGACCTACGGCGACCGAGCTACGGCCCTCACCGCCCGTTACGAAAACAGTCCCTACTACCAGCTGCTGAACGGCACATGGAAGTTCTATTTTGTCGATTCCTACCGCCAGCTTCCTGCCGGCATCACCGACCTGTCGACCGACACTTCGAACTGGGCCGACATCACGGTGCCCGGCAACTGGGAAGTGCAAGGCTTCGGCACCGCCATCTATACCAACCACGGCTACGAGTTCAAACCACGTAACCCGCAACCGCCGCTGTTGCCCGAAGACACTCCGGTAGGCGTCTATCGACGCGACTTCACCGTTCCCGACAGCTGGGACGGACGCGACGTCTATCTGCACATCGCCGGAGCCAAGTCGGGCGTGTATGTCTATGTCAATGGCCGCGAAGTGGGTTACAACGAAGACTCCAAGAATCCCGCCGAGTTCCTCATCAACCCCTACCTGCAACCCGGCAAGAACGTGCTGACGCTTAAAATCTACCGCTGGAGCACTGGCTCCTACCTGGAGTGTCAGGACTTCTGGCGCATGAGCGGCATCGAACGCGACGTCTTCCTGTGGTCGCAGCCCCGCATCGCCGTGCAGGACTACCGCATCGTCTCTACCCTCGACGACACCTACCGCAACGGCCTCTTCCGCATAGCCATCGACCTGAAGAATCACAGCGGACAGGCCAAATCCGTCAGCATCGGTTACGAACTGCTCGATGCCGAAGGACGCACAGCCGCCGCATCCGAACAAACCCTGACGCTGAAACCCGACGGACCCACGACGGCCACCTTCCGGAAAGAACTGGAAAACGTCAGCACCTGGAGTGCCGAGCATCCCAACCTCTACAAGTTGCTGCTCACCGTCAAGGAAGACGGCCGGGTGACCGAGGTCATCCCGCAAAACGTGGGTTTCCGCCGCATCGAAATCAAACCCATCGACCGGATAGCCGGCAACGGACAACCCTACACCGTGCTCCTGTTCAACGGACAGCCCATCAAACTGAAAGGCGTCAACATCCACGAGCACAACCCTGAGACAGGCCACTACGTGACCGAAGAGCTGATGCGCAAGGACTTCGAACTGATGAAACTGAACAACATCAACACCGTCCGCCTGTGCCACTATCCGCAGGACCGCCGCTTCTACGAACTGTGCGACGAGTACGGACTCTACGTTTACGACGAAGCCAACATCGAGTCGCACGGCATGTACTATAACCTGCGCAAAGGTGGCACCCTAGGCAACAATCCCGAATGGCTGAAACCCCACATGGAGCGCACTGCCAACATGTACGAACGCAACAAGAACCATCCTTCGGTCACCTTCTGGTCGCTGGGCAACGAAGCCGGAAACGGATATAACTTCTACCAGACCTACCTCTATCTGAAGGAAAAGGAAGAAATGAACCGCCCCGTCAACTACGAGCGCGCCCAATGGGAGTGGAACTCTGATATGTACGTACCTCAGTACCCCAGTGCCAAGTGGCTGGAAGAAGTAGGAAAAACGGGCAGCGACCGTCCCGTAGTGCCTTCAGAGTATTCGCACGCCATGGGTAACTCCAACGGTAACCTTTGGGACCAGTGGAAAGCCATCTATAAATACCCCAATCTGCAAGGTGGATACATCTGGGACTGGGTTGACCAAGGCTTGCTCGTCAAGGACGAGAACGGTACACCCTATTACGCCTACGGTGGCGACTTTGGTAAAGACATGCCGAGCGACGGTAACTTCCTGTGCAACGGTATCGTAGGACCCGACCGTACGCCTCATCCAGCCATGGCGGAAGTGAAATACGCCCACCAGAATGTAGGTTTCGAAGCTACCGACCTGGCCAAAGGCAAGATTAAAGTAACCAACCGCTTCTACTTCACCGGTCTGAAGGACTACGCCATCCGCTATGCCATCCGTGCCAACGGCAAGACACTGCGCGACGGCCGCCTCACACTCGACCTCGCACCGCAAGCTTCGCAAGAGATTAGCGTACCCGTGGCAGGACTCAAACCCCAGACAGGCACCGACTACCTGATAGACTTTGAAGTAACCACCACACGGGCCGAAGGCTGCATCCCCGCCGGACACGTCATTGCGCACGACCAGTTCGTCCTGCCGCAAGTGCCCGCCGACAAGGACGCTTATCAGGCTGGTGGCCCCGCACTCAGCATCGACAACGAGGGCAACGAACTGAAGGTTACCTCCTCGAAAGTCAACTTCACGTTCAATAAGCAGTCGGGCATCCTTACGTCCTACCGTGTGAACGGCACCGAGTACTTCAACGGCGGATTCGGCATCCAGCCCAACTTCTGGCGTGCTCCCAACGACAACGACTACGGAAGCGGAAACCCAAAACGGTTGGAGATATGGGAAGTATCGAGCCGCAACTTCCGCGTATCAAGCGCCACGGCCGAAATGTCGGGCCGCAATGCGCTGGTGAACATTGTCTATAAGTTGCCTGCCGGAAACGAATTCTTCATTACCTATAAGATATATCCCGACGGCGTGATGAACGTATCCACCCGCTTCACTCCTGCCCACTTGGACGGTGTGAAGATAGACATCTCCGAAGCTACCGCCACGGCTACCTTCTCGCCCGGACGCGATGCCCAAAGCGTCAGCGCACGCGACAAGATGGTAGTGCCCCGCATCGGTGTCCGCTTCCGCCTGCCTGCCACGATGAACCGACTGGCCTATCTTGGCCGCGGACCGCAGGAAAACTACTGGGACCGCAAGGCCGGCAGCCCGATAGGACTGTACAACAGCACGGCCGACGACCAATACTTCCCCTACGTACGCCCGCAGGAGAACGGTCACCACTGCGACACGCGCTGGCTCTCGCTGAACGGACGCGGAAAGAGTCTGCTGATTGTAGCCGACAGCCTGATGGAGTTCAACGCCCTGCGCAACTCCGTCGAGGACTTCGATGCCGGAAAGGCCGTCAACCGTCCCTACCAGTGGAACAACTTCACTCCGGAGGAGATAGCCAACCGTCCCGAAATAGGTCCTTACGACAAGCCTCGCCAGACACACATCAACGACATCACCCCGCGCGACTTCGTTGAAGTCTGCCTCGACCTGAAGCAACAGGGACTGGCCGGTTACGACAGCTGGTACTCGCGTCCCGAACCCGAATACACCCTGCCTGCTGACCGCGAATACACCTGGGGATTCACCCTGATCCCCGGAGCAGGAGCCGGTCAGGCGGTGAAGAAGTTGAAATACACTTATTAATCGACTAATTTATCAGCATAGTTCTTGGCAAGTATGCGATTTACTTTTATCTTTGCAACCATCAGAAGCTGAAAGAGATGGAGAAGAAGAAAAAGTACATCGTATATTTGCTTTTTTTAGTCAGCATCATCATGCTGGCTGTACCCGTCTTTCCCCATCACCACCATGCCGACGGCCTCATCTGTATGAAGAACGATGTAGAGCCCAGCTGCTGCCACATACCTCACCACCATCACCCGGCCGGACACCCCAACTGCTGCCACGACAAGGGCTGCATCGTCAGTCACTTCCTGCAGCGTACCCCACGTACCGAGCGTCAGGCTCCCGTACTGAAACCCGTCCTGCTGCCCGCCGCACTCAGCTCGTTCATCAGACAACTGGCCGCCTTCGACGAGCCTTGTCTATCTGACTCATACTCACCCTACATTGAATCGCTGCACGGCGTCTATATCGTCCGTGCCTCAGGATTAAGGGCTCCTCCCAGCCTTCTTGCGTAATTGTCACGGTGTGCCTTCGCGCACATTGCAACCCGGTTGCACATCCGTATCACTACCTTTGCAGCCGGAAAAAGCATAGCATTAGTATTTAGCAAGAACTTAATCCATTTATATCAATGAAGAAACTGATATTTTTGGGAGTCCTCGTCGCATTGTCGCTGGGCTCCTGCAACAGCCGGTCCGCCGACACGCACGACGGACACAACCACGAGACCGAGAACCACGACCATGAGGCCGAACTGCATGAAGAAGCAGACGAGCACGACGGCCATAACCACGAAGCCGAAGAAGCCCATAGCGCCGGCAGTGGCGAAATAGTCCTTCCGCCCGCCAAAGCCAAGGCCGCAGGCGTTGAAGTAAATACCGTCGAACCGGGTACCTTCCATCAGGTCATCAAGACGAGCGGACAGGTACTGGCCGCACAGGGCGATGAAAGCGTAGCCGTTGCCACAGTGGCCGGTGTCGTATCGTTCCGCAACAAAAATGTAGTCGAAGGCATGCAGGTGGGCAAGGGAAGCCCGCTGCTCACCCTCTCGTCGCAGAACATGGCCGAAGGCGACCCCGTACAGAAAGCCCGCATCGCCTACGAAGTCAGCAAGAAAGAGTACGAACGTATGAAAGCGCTGGTAGCCAGCAAGATTGTTTCCGAAAAGGAATTTGCCCAGGCCAAACAAGCATACGAGAATGCCCGCATCAGCTACGAAGCCGTAGCCCGCAACCACACCCCGCAGGGACAGACTGTCACCACCCCCATCGGCGGCTACGTCAAGAGCCTGTTGGTGAAGGAGGGCGATTACGTCAGCGTAGGCCAGCCATTAGTCAGCATCACGCAGAACCGTCGTCTCTTCCTCCGCGCCGATGTGTCCGAGAAATACTACAACGCGCTGCCCTCCGTGGCCTCGGCCAACTTCTCCACTCCTTATAATAATAAGGTATATAGCCTGACAGACCTGAACGGCCGCCTGCTGTCCTACGGAAAGGCTTCGGGCGAGGGCAGCTATTACATCCCCGTTACCTTCGAGTTCGACAACAAAGGCGAAGTCGTCCCCGGCTCCTTTGTCGAAATCTATTTGCTCACCAAGCCGATGGAAGGCGTCATCAGCGTGCCCCGTTCGGCCCTCACCGAAGAGCAGGGCAGCTTCTTTGTCTATCTGCAGATTGACGAGGAGTGCTACCGGAAACAGCTCGTCACCCTGGGTGCCGACGACGGCGAACGGGTACAGGTACTGACCGGTCTGCACGCCGGCGACCGATTAGTAACGAAAGGTGCCTATCAGGTGAAACTGGCAGGAGCAACGAATGCGATACCGGCGCACAGCCACGAACACTAATTAAACGAAAAATGAAGAATGGAAGCTGCGCTTCCTAATGAAGAATTATCCATACACAGGAATTCTTCGTTCTTCATTCTTAATTCTTCATTTAACAAGTTATGCTCAACAAAATTATACACTTTTCCCTTCAGAACCGCATCCTGGTGCTCGTGGCATCGGTGCTGTTGCTGATTGGCGGTACTTACACCGCCTTGCATACGGAAGTAGATGTGTTCCCCGACCTGACGGCTCCCACCGTAGTGGTGATGACCGAAGCCAACGGCATGGCAGCCGAAGAGGTGGAACAACTCGTCACCTTCCCCATCGAAACCGCTGTCAACGGAGCCACACACGTACGTCGTGTCCGCTCCTCCTCTACTCACAGTTTCTCCGTCGTCTGGGTCGAGTTCGACTGGGATACGGACATCTACTTAGCTCGTCAGATTGTCAGCGAGAAACTCTCGCTCGTAGCCGAAGAACTGCCGGCCGGGGTGGGCAAGCCTACACTGGGTCCGCAGTCGTCCATCCTCGGTGAAATGTTGATTGTCGGACTGACAGCCGACTCCACCTCCCTGCTCGACCTCCGCACGCTGGCCGACTGGACCATCCGTCCGCGCCTGCTCTCTACAGGCGGCGTAGCTCAGGTAGCCGTGCTGGGCGGCGACATCAAGGAATACCAAATACAGCTCGATCCCGAACGGATGCGCCACTACGGCGTCACGCTGGGACAAATACTGGAAGCTACCCGCGGCATGAACCTCAACGCCAACGGTGGTGTCATCTACGAATACGGCAACGAATACATCGTCCGCGGACTGACTGCCACGACGAATACGGAGTTGCTGGGAAAAACCGTGGTTAAAGCTACGAGTGATGAGCTACAAGCTACAAGTGGTAGTGGCAGCAACCCGTCACTTCCAATTCTATTGGAAGACGTGGCCGACGTACGCATCGGTGCACAGACGCCCAAGTTAGGTCTGGCTTCGGAACGCGGCAAACCCGCCGTACTGCTCACTGTGACGAAGCAGCCTGCTACCAGCACCCTGGAACTGACCGCCAAACTGGAAGCCTCACTGAAAGACTTGCAGAAGAACCTGCCCCCCGACGTGAAAGTTTCGACCGACATCTTCCGCCAGAGCCGCTTTATCGAGAGTTCGATTGGCAACGTACAGAAGTCACTCATCGAAGGTGGTATCTTCGTGGTCATCGTACTGTTCCTCTTCCTGGCCAACGTACGTACTACCATTATCTCGTTGGTCACCCTGCCCCTGTCACTTGTCGTTTCCATACTGGTACTACACTACATGGGGCTGACCATCAACACCATGAGTTTGGGTGGTATGGCTATTGCCATCGGTTCGCTGGTCGATGACGCCATCGTCGATGTGGAGAACGTCTACCGCCGCTTGCACGAGAATCGCCTCCTGCCGCCCGAACGTCGCCTGCCCATCCTGCAGGTGGTATTCAACGCTTCGCGCGAGGTACGTATGCCTATCCTCAACTCCACGCTCATCATCGTGGTCAGCTTCGTGCCCCTGTTCTTCCTGAGCGGTATGGAAGGACGCATGCTGGTGCCGCTGGGCATCGCTTTCATCACTGCCCTGGCCGCCTCAACGGTAGTGGCATTGACACTGACACCTGTGCTCTGCTCGTACCTGCTGCGTAATAAAGAAGACAAACATTCTGAAAAAATTCAAGAACTTCCTGAAGTCACCGCTAAAGACTCCTCAGAGTCACCTGCATCCCCATCCAGAAATACCAATGGGGCCAATTCGGGCGACTCTGCCGTGGCCCGCACGCTGAAGAAAGCCTACGGCTCACTGCTCGAAAAGGCTTTGCACCACAAACGTGCCGTACTGGGCTGCACCATTGCCCTCTTTGCCGTCGCCTTAGGACTGTTCTTCACGCTGGGTCGCTCGTTCCTGCCGCCGTTCAACGAAGGCTCGTTCACCATCAACGTCTCTTCACTGCCGGGCATCTCGCTCGAAGAAAGCGATGCTATCGGACGCCGTGCCGAAGAACTGCTGCTTACCATCCCCGAGATACAGACTGTAGCGCGCAAAACCGGACGCGCCGAACTGGACGAGCACGCCTTAGGCGTGAATACCTCGGAGATTGAAGCTCCCTTCGAACTGAAAGACCGGCCACGTAGCGAAGTCGTGGCGGAAGTTCGCGAAAAGTTAGGTAGTATCGTCGGCGCCAACATCGAGATAGGCCAGCCCATCAGCCACCGCATTGACGCCATGCTGTCGGGTACGAAAGCCAACATCGCCATCAAGCTCTTTGGCGATGACCTGAACCGCATGTTCGCCTTAGGCAACGAGATAAAGGACAAGATACAAGACGTTGAGGGCGTGGCCGACCTGACGGTAGAGCAGCAAATCGAACGTCCGCAGCTCACCATCACGCCCCGCCGCGAGATGCTGGCACGCTATGGCATCACCCTGCCGCAGTTTGCTGAATACGTCAACGCCTGTCTGGCGGGTGAAGCCGTTTCGCAAGTCTATGAACAGGGCAAGTCGTTCAACCTGACCGTACGCATGCGTGATGATTTGCGCGACCAGGCACAGAAGATAGGCAACCTGATGATTGATACGGGCGACGGATTGCAAGTACCGCTCAACTACGTAGCCGACATCCGCTCGACCATGGGACCGAACACCATCAGCCGCGAGAACGTAAAGCGTAAGATAGTCATCTCGGCCAATGTTGCCGACCGCGATCTGCGCTCCGTAGTGAACGACATTCAGGAACGTATCGACACCCAAATCCAACTGCCCGAAGGCTACCACGTAGAGTACGGCGGACAGTTTGAAAGCGAACAGGCAGCCAGCCGCACGCTGATGCTGACGTCGTTCATGTCTATCGTTGTCATCTTCCTGTTACTCTACCACGAGTTCCGCAGTACGAAGGAGAGTGCCATCATCCTTATCAACCTGCCACTGGCACTGATCGGTGGTGTGTTTGCCTTGTTGCTGACCACAGGCGAAGTGAGCATCCCTGCCATCATCGGTTTCATCTCGTTGTTCGGCATTGCTACCCGAAACGGTATGCTGCTCATCAGCCATTACAACCACTTGCAACGCGAAGAAGGCTATGGTATCTACGACAGCGTTCTGCGCGGTTCGCTCGACCGTCTGAACCCGATTCTGATGACAGCCCTCAGCAGTGCTCTGGCCCTTATTCCGCTGGCTTTGGGCGGCGACCTGCCCGGCAACGAAATACAAAGCCCGATGGCCAAAGTCATCCTGGGCGGTCTGCTGACCTCGACGTTCCTCAACGGTTTCATCATCCCGATAGTCTATCTGATGATGCACCAGAAAAAGGGTCTTAACTTAACTCCCTCGTCCAATGGGAAAGGAGAATGAGAGACCTCACCCACAAGGGGGTGTGAAGAAACTTATAGTATCTGACTCCCCTCCTTCTTGGAAGGAGGGGTGCCCAACGGGCGGGGTGGTAGGTCTTACAACACGCTGTATATTTGCACTTTATGTTTTCACCTACCACCTCCCCCTTCGGGTACTCCTCCTTCCAGAAGGAGGAGAGTTTCAGATAC
>CABROZ010000040.1 GCA_902472795.1 uncultured Bacteroides sp.
GCCCGTCCAAGACGGGCGATAACTTCTTCTAACTCCTTTAACTTCTACAAGTTTCGCACTTGCGAAACTTGAGTAAGTTCTTTTAAGTTCTTAAGTTTTCGAGTCCTTTGTTCTTTAGTTTTCGTATTACCCAACTTAAAAACTAAAAAACTAAAAAACTTAGAAACTCAAAAACTAAAACCGTAAGGCTGTTTCCTTGTATGTGGGCAAAACTATAAAAAAATCACAGATGTATTACGATTTTTTCGGAAAAAATAAGGCTTCTGTGCCGAAAGGGGGTGGGAGGAATGAAGAAGGAGCTGACAATATGATATATAACATATCTTTTGACTGAAAGAAAACTGCTGTTTTATTGTCGATATGTCAGAATTATCTGCTATATTTGTCTATGTTAAGTTAACCGAACAAATAATACCTTTAATTCCCCGAACGTTATGAAAAAGGAGATTAAATTCAGTCTTGTCTATCGTGACATGTGGCAGTCGTCCGGAAAGTACCAGCCACGGGTGGATCAGTTGGTCCGCATTGCTCCGGTAATTATAGAAATGGGATGCTTTGCCCGCGTTGAGACCAATGGCGGCGCTTTCGAACAGGTCAACCTGCTTTATGGCGAGAACCCGAATAAGGCCGTGCGTGCCTTTACCAAACCTTTCAGGGAGGCAGGCATACAGACCCACATGCTGGACCGCGGACTGAATGCCCTGCGCATGTATCCCGTGCCGGCCGACGTACGCCGGCTGATGTATAAGGTGAAGCATGCCCAGGGGGTGGACATCACCCGTATCTTCTGCGGACTGAACGAGACGCGCAACATCATCCCTTCCATCAAGTATGCGCTCGAGGCAGGCATGATCCCCCAAGCAACGCTTTGCATCACCCATTCGCCCGTACATACGGTGGAATACTACGCAGCCATTGCCGACCAGCTGATCGAGGCGGGTGCCCCCGAAATCTGCCTGAAGGACATGGCGGGCATCGGACGTCCGGGCATGCTGGGACGCCTGACGAAAGCCATCAAGGACAAGCATCCCGATATCATCATCCAGTATCACGGCCATAGCGGTCCGGGACTGTCGATGGCTTCCATCCTGGAAGTGTGCGAGAACGGAGCCGACATCATCGACGTGGCGATGGAACCCATGTCGTGGGGAAAGGTGCATCCCGACGTTATCTCGGTGCAGGCCATGCTGCGCGACAAGGGATTCCAGGTGCCCGACATCAACATGAAGGCTTACATGAAGGCCCGCTCGCTGACGCAGGAGTTTATCGACGACTTCTTGGGCTACTTCATGGACCCGAGCAACAAGCACATGTCGTCGCTGCTGCTGAAGTGCGGACTGCCGGGCGGAATGATGGGCTCGATGATGGCCGACCTGAAAGGCGTGCATGCCGGCATCAACCTGATACTGAAAGGCAAGGGCGAACCGGAACTGAGCATCGACGACCTGTTGGTGATGCTGTTCGACGAGGTGGAATACGTATGGCCCAAGCTGGGTTATCCGCCATTGGTGACCCCCTTCAGCCAGTATGTGAAGAATGTGGCACTGATGAATGTCATGTCGCGGGTCAAGGGTGAAGAGCGCTGGACGATGATCGACAACAACACGTGGGGCATGATTCTGGGCAAGAGCGGACGCCTGCCTGGCAAGCTGGCTCCCGAAATCGTGGAACTGGCCAAGAAGAACAACTTCGAGTTTACCGAAGCCGATCCGCAATCGTACTACCCCGACCAGCTGGACGAGTACCGCAAGGAGATGAAGGAGAACGGCTGGGACGTGGGCGAAGACGAAGAAGAACTCTTCGAACTGGCCATGCACGACCGCCAGTATCGCGACTATAAGTCGGGCGTGGCGCGCAAGCGTTTCGAGACCGACCTGCAACGTGCCAAGGAATCGGCCTTATTGGGCAAGGGTTTCTCGGACGAGGACGTGAAGAAGTTGAAACGTGCCAAGGCCGAGCCTATCACCGCACCGGTGAGGGGAACGGTGATTTGGGAAATAGACGTGATCAACCCGTCCCTGCCGCCCGAGCCCGGCCACAAGTACGAGCCCGACGATACCTTCTGCTACATCACCACTCCGTGGGGAGCGCACGACAGGGTGACGGCCAACTTCAGCGGACGCATCATCGAGGTATGTGCCAAGCAGGGCACCTTCGTGAAGAAAGGCGACGTGCTGGCTTACATCGAACGCGGGGAGGAACCGGCGTAAGGAGATTGTCCTTAGGAGTTATAGGAGTTATAGAAGTTAAAGCCGATACCTAAGATAATTGAGAATGGAGAATGGATAATGGATAATGAAGAATGAACACGCGCAAACTCATTCTCAATTATCCATTATCAATTCTCCATTTAATAAGTTCTTCATTCTCCTTCAAATCAGAAGGCTTCCGTCATATTGAAATAGAAGAGGGTCTGATTGTTGACGGTGTTCTTCCCAAGGTCCAAGCGTACGTTCATACGGGGCTGTACTTCGATGCGCAGCCCGGCGCCGTAGTTGGGGAGGACACCTTCTATTTTGCCCATCGTAGGACCCATGAATCCGCATCCGGCCCATGCCACGAAGCCTAACCGGTGCAGGACACGTTTGAACCAGTTGCTTTGGTCGGTGTTGAACATCTGGCGGTATTCGGCCAGTACCACGTGCGACGATTTGTCGCGGTACTGTCCCATGTAGTAGCCGCGCAGGTCGAAGGGAGTACCGGTCAGGGCATATTGCGTGAGGGGAACGTTGCCGAATACGTTTTTCGTCTGTGCCGTCCAGGCCAACACTTTCCGCTTGCCGAGCGACTTGTACTGGCGGTCTATCTCCAACCGGTAGAAGTTCTGGTCGCTTCCGATGATTTTCGAATAGGCCATGCCGCGCACGTCCAAATAGAGGCCGGAGTAGGCGTTGGCAGGTACGTCGCGGCTGTCGTAGGTCAGCAGGAAGCCGATGCCCGAGCTGAGTCTGTTATATCCGTTTTCCGTTCCGCCCGCAGCCTGGTACGAAGGTTCGTTGACGAGGCCTTTGGCGGGGTCGGTCAGGTGGTCGTAATTGATGTCGATCTGCGGACCGGCAAAGAAGTTGCTTTCGCCCAGGCGGAAGAGGAACCACGGGTTCACCTGTATGCCGCTGTAGCGGTACTGGCTGGTGGTGTCGCTGCGCACGTAGTCGCGGTTGGTGGTATAGCCCAAGCCGTAGAAGTTTTCCTGCGTATTCTTGTACGAGAACTTTCCGAAGATGCGGAAACGGTCGCCCTTGAAGAAGAGCTGCGGCTTGGAAAAGAGGTTGATGCCGCCGTTGAACATGAAGGCAATGGCTACGGGCACAACCGAACGTCGCTGGGTGGTGTCGCTGGGATTCATGCGGAAAGTCAGCAGTCCGCTTCCGCCCACGATGAGTCCGAAGTCGGGGGTATAGCTGGGTCCGCCCAGAATGTTGTAGTGCAGGTTGCGTCGCGCCACTTTCCGCTTGTGCAACTCCTTGCGTGTCAGTGTGTGGTCGGCTTCGGTCTTTATGGAGTCTGTCTGTACTTCTTGTGCAGGCAAAAGGCTGGTCAGTGCCAGCAGGGCTATCAAGCTCAGGATAATTTTCTTCATATCGTACGAATGAGGCTGCAAAGAAAACTATTTTATTTGAATCAGTTTCCTTATTAATGGACAATTATTCTAAAGACAATACTAAATTATTCAAAAAAGGTGCTATATTTGTCTGCTTGGGAAGGCTATTAATAAATGAAGAACAAAATAAATGAAGAATAAGATAAATGAAGAATTAAGAATGAAGAATGAAGAATTTCTCAGACTATTCGCCATTCACCATTAATCATTCACCATTTACCATTAATCATTCACCATTCACCATTAATCATTCACCATTAATCATCCTATTTTATCAATAATAAAAACAGTTTCGATCGTTATGAAAAAGCATTTGTTATCTGTATTTTTTCTCGCTACGACGGCTTTCCTTTCGGCCAATGCGCAAGGAAGCGCTGAGGGGGGCATCAGTCCTGCCATGCTCGAACAGATCCGTCAGAGCTATCAGGGGACACCTGCCGACAAGGCGCTACGCAATGCCATCGGCAACAACGATATTCGCCGCCTGGCCCTGAACCAGGAGAATATGAAGGGGCTGGACACGCACTTCTCCATTCGTGTCAAGTCCAGCGGCATCACCGACCAGCAGTCGTCCGGCCGTTGCTGGCTGTTTACGGGGCTGAACGTGATGCGTGCCAAGACAATGGCGCGTTTCGGCTTCCCGTCGTTCGAGTTTTCCGAAGTCTATCCCTTCTTCTGGGATCAGTTGGAGAAGTCGAACCTCTTCCTGCAAGGCGTTATCGACACCGGCAAGCTGCCCATGAGCGACCAGACGGTGGAGTGGCTCTTCAAGCATCCGCTGAGCGACGGCGGTACGTTTACGGGAGTGGCCGACATCGTGTCGAAGTACGGACTGGTGCCTGCCGAGGCCATGCCCGAGACAAACAGCAGCTCGAACACCTCGCGTATGGCATCGCTCATAGGCCTGAAGCTGAAGGAGTACGGCCTGCAACTGCGCGACATGGTGGCACGTGGCGCCAAGGCCGACGAGCTGGAGCGGGAGAAGACTGCCATGCTGGGCACTGTCTATCGCATGCTGGTGCTCAACTTAGGCATGCCGCCTGCCGAGTTCGACTATGTGCGCAAGGATGCCAAGGGCAATCCGGTAGAAACGGAGCACCACACGCCGATGACCTTCCTCCAGAAGTATGGCGACACCAAGCTGCTGACCGACTATGTGATGCTGATGAACGACCCTACGCGCGAATACTATAAGACTTACGAGATAGACTACGACCGCCACCGTTACGACGGACGCAACTGGACGTACGTCAACCTGCCCATCGAAGATATCAAGCAGATGGCCATCGCTTCGCTGAAGGACAGCACGATGATGTACTTCTCGTGCGACGTGGGTCAGCAACTCAACTCCGAGCGCGGCCTGCTGGACGTGAACAATTACGACTACGCTTCGCTGATGGGCGTTACCTTCGGCATGGACAAGAAGCAGCGCATCGCCACCTTCTCCAGCGGATCGAGCCACGCCATGACCTTGGCCGGTGTCGACCTTGACAAGGACGGCAAGCCCGTGAAATGGTTGGTGGAGAACAGCTGGGGACCGTCGAGCGGCTGGCAAGGACACCTCATCATGACCGACCGCTGGTTTGACGAATATATGTTCCGCTTAGTGGTCGAGACGAAGTATGTGCCCGAAAAGGTGATGAAACTTTTCCGTCAGGAGCCGATCAAGTTGCCTGCCTGGGATCCGATGTTTGCCGAAGAGGAATAAGGTTTCTCTTCTACGTTGTCCGGTATAAATAATAGCCGGCTGCGGGATAGAAGCGGTGCGAAGAGTTGCAGTCTCTTCCGATCTGTCTGCTTGTATCCTGCAGCCGGCTGTTCTTTTTTCTTGGCACGGTATTCGGGACTATTTTTAAGTAGTCGGTTCGGTTTCTAATTATATTGGTTGGAACGTTCAGGCACAATTCCTTATTATGTGATTCATTTTGCAGAATATTGCCGGAAAAATATGGATTTAGTGTATAAAAGAATGGGGTAAAATTTCGTCATAAGGGTATAGAATGGTGTCATAGAATTACAATTTTGTAACATTGAATGCGTGTAATATGCTGTGAATGAGGGTTGTCAGTTTTAGTCAGTCCGATTTGTTTGCAAACATCGAATACTTTACATACTTTTGGAAATCCTTAAGTAGAACAGGAAAAGTATACATGTGAAAACAAGATAAAAATACCATTGAAAACAAATAACTATAAGAATACAATGAAAGTACTTTTTTACACTTGCGTATTTTGTGGAATGCTCCCTTTCCTGTTGGGGGCGTGTTCTTCTGCCGGGAAAAGAGGTGGTGAGGGAGCGCAGCCTTCGGGCACTGTGCTGGCGTGCGATCAGGCACAGCCTTTGGAACTGAAGTATTCCGATTTGTTTTCGAGAGTGGAAATTGTCCCGTTGGATACGGCGGACAATTTCCTGTTGTCCGAGGTCGGACAGCTGCGCTATGCGTTCGACCGCTTTTTTGTGCTTTGCGACAATGAAGTGTTCGTTTTCGACCGTCAGGGGAAAGGCAAGGTTCGTATCAACCGCCGCGGTCAGGGAAGGGGAGAATATCAGTCTGTCCGCGGATTAGAGGTTTCCGAGGCAGACAGTCTGATCTGTCTTCTGACCTATCCGCCTAAGCTGATGTATTTCTCGCTGGACGGAAAATTCGTACGCGAACAGCAGGTGGAAAGCCGAGGAGTGGAACTGGCGCTGCTGCCAGACCGATCCTATGCTGTCTATACCCAAAATGCAAAGGCTTCTGAACAGGATGTATCTTCCTTGCTGGAAACCTGGCGGGAAGAAGATGGCCGGACGCGGATCCTGTTGACAGGTTATGCCCGTTTGGGAGGTCAGCTCCTTCCTTCTTTCCAGCAGAAGAGGGCCTTTACCCGTTTGCCGGGTAGCGGGGAAGTTCTGTTTTTCCAACCTCTGTTGAACAAAGTCTATAGTGTCCTTTCTGCCGATTCGTTAGAGGTGAAATATACGCTGGACTTTGGCGCGGACAATCCTCCCGAGGACTTCCCGGAAGAGGTATTGCCCAGGATGAATTTGTTCGATGCCGTGAAGAAACATTGGCCGGTGTATGGATTCAACAGTTGCTGGGAAAACAGCCGCTACTTCTATATCCAGGCATATGTAAAAGAGCAGCCGAAGGACATATTGTTCGATAAGCAGACTTCGCAGCTCTATGCCGGATGGTTCAATGACGATTTGCTGGGTTGCCAGATGTTTCCGGTGGAAGCTTCCGAAGAGCTTTTAGTGGGCCATGTATCGGTAAACCATTTGGTAGTTTTGGAAGATTATCTCAAAATTCATCCCGACAAGCAACTGGAGGAACTGCCGAAACGGATGATCGAGTGGGCCAATAATGTGGGGAATCCGATTGTTTGCCTGTATTATTTTAAATGATAATATCAAACATGAACTGTATGAAGAAGATTTATGGGGTGGTATTATGCCTTTTCCTCTTGGCGTCCTGTAACGGAAAAAGCCAGAAAGACAGTCAGAATATCGATACCATAGACTGGGAAAGCAAGACGGAGGCGGTGAAGCCGCAAGCTGTGCCGTTGCCTACTTTGTGCAACATTGAGTACATGCAGGCGGGAGATTCTTTTATCCTGTTGCAGAATGATAAGATGGAACCTTGCTTTGCATTGTGGGATCTTTCGGACAGTAGGCATTATTTCTCTTTCGGGCAGATAGGAAACGGCCCTGACGATTTTCTGACTACGGCCAATCTGGTTGGCGGGCAAAGGAGCAGAGCATTCAGAATATGGAACGATAACGAAATAAGGACATATCTATGGGACGGGAAAGACAGTTTGTCCTGCAAAAGGCAACGGATGAATAAGAAAACTTTAGCAGGAGGTTATCAGCGTCTTCACGCCCTCAACGATACGTTGTATTGTGGCTACAAAGCGCTTCCGCATGAGACGGGAGTTGAATTATTGAATGTGGCTTCCGGTGAAATATACGATCGCATAGGGGTGGACGAAGGCTATTTTGAGGACAAGTCCATGCCTTACGACCTTACCTTCTGTGTCTATCAGGATAAATTGGTTGTGGGAAGAATACGTTTCAATCAGATAGAAGTGTATCGGATTGACACAGAGCGTATGAAGATTCTTCCGCTCTTTGTAATCAATTACAAAGGAAGTTCTCCCGAAAATCCGATGAAAGACGGTGCCTGTTACATGAAACAGATCAATGCGGATGATGCCTGTTTCTATATGTTGAACCAGGATACGGACAGGCCGGGAAAAGAAACCTATATCGATATTTATACTTGGGAAGGAAAAGCCGTGAAACGTTTGAAGTTGGATGCGCTGTATTTAGAGGGCGTATTGGTCGATGGCGTTTTCTATCTGAAGAAGTTTACGGATGATGATAACTTGTACAGGTTGCCCGTGGGCGGGGGGAAGTAGTGCGTGTGTGATGTGTTATTCCTTTAAGTTGGATGTGTAACTCAAGTTCCTCTGAAGAGCGTAAGTGCAGTCAGCCGGCAGTCGGCTTAGGATACAAAGCTTCATCCTTAGGCGGTCGGTTGGGTTTCTGAAGTCACATTGGGCGGAACTGCCAGTCAAAATTCCTGGCATTGTGAGTCTTTTTACAGGATATTGCGGGGAAAAAGTGGTTTTTTGCGTAAAAGAATGGGGTAAAAATCTGTCATAAGGGTATGTATTTGTTTCATAGAATTACAATTTCGTAACATCAGATACAGGTAAGATGCTGTGAATGAGGATTGTCAGTTTTTGTCAGTCAGATTTGTTTGCAAACATCGAAACTTTGCCTACTTTTGGGCATGATTGGAAATGCGGATAAATGCCGAGTAAGATAACCGAAAATATAATAGAATAGAAAAACAAATAACTGTAATAATACGATGAAAATACTTTTTTATACTTGCGTATTTTGTGGAGTGCTCCCTTTCCTGTTGGGGGCATGTTCGGGAACAGACAAGGAAAAAACGGTGGAAGAAGAAGGAGTGAATACCGTACTTCCCGACAAAAAGACTGAAGTGACGGTGGTGCCTCTGAAACGGCAGACCTTCTATCACGAACTGGTGAGCAACGGTAAAATGGAAGCGGCGGAAGAAGCTGCCTTGAACTTCGAGACCGGGGGAGTCGTAGCAAAGATTTATGTGAAAAACGGCGACCGGGTGAGCAAAGGCCAGGCTTTGGCCGAACTGGACCGTTTCCGCCTGAAGAACAAGACGGCTCAAGCATCCGATGCCTTGGAGAAAGCCAAACTGGAATTGCAGGATGTGCTGATAGGACAAGGATATGCAGTGGGCGATACGACCCATGTGCCGGCCGATGTCATGCGGTTGGCCAAGGTGAAGAGTGGCTATGACCAGGCCGTTTATCAATACGAAATTGCACGCTACGAGGAAGAACATGCCACGCTGAAGGCTCCTTTCGACGGAGTAGTGGCCAATCTTTTTGAGAAACCTTATAATATGGTATCGACAGCCGATGCCTTCTGTACGGTGATCGGGGCCAACCGGATGGAAGTGGACTTTACGGTGCTGGAAAATGAATTGCCCCTGATCAAGCAGGACGATCGGGTGACGGTGTCGCCTTATGCCAATCCCGGAGCCAAATACGAAGGACGCATCTCGGAAATCAATCCCCTGGTAGATGAAAAAGGCATGGTGAACGTGAAAGCAACGGTGGCAAGCCGCGGCGAACTGTTCAGCGGAATGAACGTGCGGGTAAAGGTACGCCGCGAACTGCCCGACCAGTTGGTGATACCGAAGAGTGCGCTGGTACTGCGCTCGGGCAAGCAGGTGGTGTTTACGCTGAAGAACGATATGGCGATATGGAACTATGTGCAGACACAGCTTGAGAACTCGGACAGCTATACGCTGGTGGGGGAAGAGATAAAAGAAGGCGACCTGGTGATAGCCACCGGCAACGTGAATCTGGCCCACGAAGCGCCCGTCACCGTAGTAGAGGAAACAAAGTAGTAACAACAGGACAAGACAGAGAGGGTTATGATAAAGTTCTTGATACAGCGGCCCATTGCCGTGCTGATGGCATTCGCGGCATGCTTCATCGTGGGGCTGGTGACTTATTCCACCTTGCCCGTGTCGTTGCTGCCCGACATCGCCATACCCGAAATTACCGTGCAGGTGTCGGTGGCCAACACTTCGGCGCGCGAACTGGAGAACACGGTGGTAAGGCCCCTGCGCCAACAGTTGGTGCAAGTCTCGAAACTGAGGGACATGAGCAGCGAGACCCGAGACGGTGCCGGCATCATCCGGCTGAGCTTCGACTACGGCACCAATACCGACTTGGCTTTCATCGAGGTGAATGAGAAGATAGACGCAGCCATGAACTATCTGCCGAAGGATACGGACCGGCCCAAGGTGGTGAAGGCAAGCGCGACGGACATCCCCGTTTTCTACCTGAACCTGACGTTGAAGGACGACAGCACCGGAAACATGCAGGCCGACGACCGCTTTCTGGATTTGTGCGAGTTTGCCGAAAACGTAATCAGAAGACGCATCGAACAGCTGCCCGAAGTGGCGATGGTCGACGTGACCGGACTGGTAGAGAAAGAAGTGAGCATTGTCCCCGATCCGGCCAAGCTGGCTGTGCTGGGGCTGACGATAGGCGACATCGAAAGCGCCTTGTCGCAGAACAACGTGGAGCCGGGCAGCATGAGCGTGCGCGACGGATATTACGAATACAGCATCAAGTTCTCGACCTTGCTGCGCACGGAGGAAGACGTCAGAAACATCCTGCTGCGTAAGGGCGACCGCATCGTCCGATTGGGCGACTTCTGCCAGGTAGGCATTGTGCCGGTCGATGAGCGGGGACTGTCGGTCAGCAACGGCAAGCGCGCCGTGACGCTGGCTGTCATCAAGCAGGCCGACGAGAATATGGACAAGATGAAGGATGCGGTGAACGGCGTGATGAATTATTTCCGCTGGGTCTATCCCGAAATCGACTTCAGCATCAGCCGCAACCAGACGGAACTGCTGGACTACACCATCGACAACCTGCAACAGAACCTGTCATTGGGCTTCCTGTTCATCTGCATTGTGGCGGTATTGTTCCTGGGCGACGTGCGTTCGCCGCTCATCATCGGGCTGAGTATGGTGGTGTCGCTGATAGTCTGCTTTCTGGTCTTCTACCTGTTCAACATGTCGCTCAACATCATTTCACTGTCCGGACTGATACTGGCGCAGGGTATGATGGTGGACAACAGCATCATTGTCACCGAAAACATCTCGCAGTACCGCGAGCGGGGCTTTACCCTGCACCGTGCCTGCATCGCCGGAGCCAGTGAAGTCATCACGCCCATGCTGAGTTCGTCGCTGACGACGGTGGCGGTGTTCGTCCCGCTGATATTCATGAGCGGCATCGCCGGTGCCCTGTTCTACGATCAGGCGTTTGCCGTAACGGCAGGTTTGCTTGTGTCCTATTTCACGGGCATCCTGTTGCTGCCCGTTCTCTATTCGCTGGCTTATGGGACAAAGCTGCACCGGAAGTCGTGGCTCAGTCGGGTTCGCATCCCCAATCCGCTGAAAGAGCATACCATGGATCGCTTCTACGATGCCGGTGTCGATTGGGTATTCCGGCATAAGGCAGTCAGCCTGTTGTTCTGTGCAGTCTCCATCCCCCTTTGCGTATTCATGTTCCGCTTCATCGACAAAGAGCGGATGCCGGCCGTTGACCAGAACGAATTGCTGGCGCGCGTGGAGTGGAACGAGAACATCCACGTGGATGAAAACCGCGACAGGGTGGACCGTCTGCTGGAGCATTTTGCCGGAAAGACGGTGGAACGCACTGCAGCCATCGGCCAGCAGGACTACCTGTTGGAACGCGACCGCCCCCTTTCGTCGTCGGAAGCGGAACTGTACTTCAAGACAGAGAAGCCCGAAGAAATCGCTCCGTTGCAGAAAGCGGTCTATGCCTATGTGGCCGAGCACTATCCGTATGCGGTCATTTCGTTTTCGCCTCCCGAGACGGTGTTCGAGAAACTGTTTGTCACCGGCGAGGCCGATGTCGTGGCCGAGCTGTATGCCCGGAACAAGGAACGGACTCCCGAAGCAGAAAAGTTGCGCGAGTTGGAAAAGCAGCTGGCAAAGACTACCGGTAACCCTCCTGTGGGCATCGCATTCGAAAACCAGCTGAACATCAGCATTCTGCAAGAGCGTCTGCTGCTCTACAACGTGGCTTACGACGAACTGTACCGGACCCTGAAAACAGCCTTCAAGGAGAACAGCGTGGCCATGCTCCACTCTTATCAGCAGTATTTACCCGTCAGCATCGTGGGCGAGGAGCAGACGGTCAACGAGATTCTGCAGAACACCCTGATACAGACACGCCCCGACGGACTGGGGCAGGTAGAGTACGTCCCCCTTTCGATGCTGGTGAAAGTGACGGCAGGCGAAGACCTGAAGACCATCACCGCCGGAAAGAGCGGGGAATACATTCCCTTCCGCTTCTACGACGTGGAAGATGCGCCCGAGCTGATGGCCGGGGTGGACAAGGTGACCGAGGCTTCGGACGAGTGGGACACCGTGTTCAGCGGAAGCTTCTTCTCGAACCAGAAGATGCTGGACGAGCTGGTCGTTATCCTGTTCGTTTCCATCCTGCTGATGTATTTCATCCTGGCGGCACAGTTCGAAAGTTTCCTGCAACCGCTCATTGTGCTGTTCGAGATTCCGGTCGATGTCGCCTTCTCGCTGGTGCTGCTGTGGGTATGCGGGCATACGCTGAACCTGATGTCGGCCATCGGACTGATTGTGACCTGCGGTATCATCATCAACGACTCCATCCTGAAGCTGGATGCCATCAACGAGCTGCGCAAGGGCGGGATGCCGCTGCTGGAGGCCATACACGAGGCAGGCCGCAGGCGTTTGCGTCCCATTGTGATGACTTCGCTGACCACCATATTTGCCATGGTGCCCTTGCTGTTCTCGTTCGACATGGGCTCGGAGCTGCAGAAGCCGCTTTCCATCGCCATGATCGGAGCCATGCTGATAGGCACGTTAGTCAGTCTGTTCATTATTCCGCTGATATATTGGTACATATATAGAAAAAGTGAACGAAAGGTAAAGAGTGAGGCAACACCGTGCTGACTCTGTATTGAGGACATAAATTCAAACAAACAGATGAAAAAACTTATTTTTCTGATAGGATGGGGGCTCGGCATCTGCCTGCCGGCCGTGCAGGCGGAAGCCCAGCAATTAGTGGTATTGGATCTGGAGAAGACCATCAGACTGGCCAACGACAGTTCGCTGGAAGCTTTCCGCACGCAGAACATGTATCTGGCAGGTTACTGGGAATACCGTACGTACAAGGCCAACCGCCTGCCCAGCCTGACGCTGAACATGACGCCCGCCCAGTATAACCGCGACATTACACGCCGGTACGACTCGGAACAGGACCTGGACATCTATCGCAGCCAGCAGTCGTTTTACGCGTATGGCAACCTGGCCATCCGGCAGAATCTGGACCTGACGGGCGGTACCTTCTACATCGACACGGAACTGGGCTTCATGCGCAGCTTCGGGGCCAACCAATATACGCAGTTTACCAGCGTGCCTATCCGGTTGGGATACTCGCAGAGCCTGGTGGGGTACAATGCCTTCCGCTGGGAACGCAAGATAGAGCCTCTGAAGTACGAGAAGGTGAAGAAAGAATACATTTACAACGCCGAACAGGTGTCCGAGCTGGCCACCACCTACTTCTTCGACCTGGCCATGGCACAGGCAGAATACGACTTGGCCAAGGACAACGTGGCTTCGACAGATACGCTGTACAGCATCGGCATGCAACGCCTGAAGATAGCGTCCATCAGCCGTGCCGACCTGCTGACCTTGAAGCTCGACGTGGTGAACGCCCGCAACACCTTGCAGAATGCGGCCAGTTCGCTGAAGCGTGCCATGTTTGCGCTGGCTTCGTTCCTCAATATGGAGAAGAACACTCAGATACGGCTGGAGTTGCCCGGCACGCCGCGTTCGCTGGTTGTGCCGGTGGATGAGGCTCTGGCCGCCGCCCGCACCAACAATCCGGATTTTCTGGAACTGAAGCAGAACATCTTAGAGGCCGAACAGAATGTGGACCGCACCAAGAAGGAGTCGCGCTTCAACGCCAGCATCAATGCCAGCATCGGTTTCAACCAGGTGGCCGAACAGTTTGGCGAGGCATACCGGCGGCCTATGCAGCAGGAGATGGTGTCGGTCAGCGTCAGCATCCCGCTGGTGGACTGGGGCGTGAGGAAAGGCAAATACAACATGGCCCGCAACAACCTGAATGTGGTAAGGACTTCGGCCCGTCAGAGCGAAGCAAGCATCGAGGAAGAAGTGGTGATGACGGTCAGCGACTTCAACATACAGCAAAGCTTAGTAAGCAGTGCGGAAGAGGCACTCGACCTGGCCATACTGGCTTACGAAGAGACGCGTCAGCGGTTCATCATCGGCAAGGCAGACATCAACAGCCTTACCCTGTCGCTGAACCGTCAGCAGGAGGCGCAACGCAACTACATATCGGCCTTGAAGAATTACTGGCTGAACTACTACAAGATACGTAAACTGACGTTGCACGACTTCATGTCGGGCTTCTCGCTGTCGGAAAAGTTCGATTATGATAATTGACAGCTGTAGAGCAGGCGTCCGCCTTCCGCACGTCGTGAGCTGAATGCGACTCAGACAAAAGCCGGGGAGTTTCCGTTGGAAAGCCGAGGGGTTTTCAGGAAAAAGCCGACGTATTTTGCGTGAAAAGCCGGCGGGAATTGCGTGAAAAGCCGCCGGATATTGTAGATAGTAAAGCCGAAAATTGAATTAAATAAGACATCAATGAGACATTCTTCTTTTACAGTAATCGTTTCCTTTATCTGCCTTGCGCTGGTGGGACTGGCCTTAGTGCTGTTGCTGCCTGTCAAGCTGAATCCGTCGCGTGCCTTGCCGGGCTTCAGTGTCGGCTTCAACATGCCGGGAGCTTCGTCGCGGGTGGTCGAGATGGAAGTGACAAGTAAGTTGGAAGCCATGCTGGCACGCATCCGGGGAGTCAGGAACCTGAATTCGACTTCGGGAAACGGATGGGGAAGAATTGATGTCGATCTGGACAAACATGCCGACATCGACGTGGTACGCTTCGAGGCTTCTACCGTGGTGAGGCAGGCCTGGTCGGGACTGCCGGATGGGGTAAGTTATCCGTACATCCAGATGCGGATGCCCGAAGACAATGCCAACCGTCCGTTTATTTCGTTCACGCTGAATGCGCCTTCTTCCCCCATCTGGATTCAGCAATACGCCGAGGAACACATCAAACCCCGTTTGGCAGCCTTGCCGGGAGTTTATAAGGTGGACGTAAGCGGAGCCACCCCGATGGAGTGGAGGTTAGAGTACGACAGCGAAAAGTTGCGTACGCTGGGAATCAGCCCTTACGATATTCAGGCTGCCATCCAGCAGGCGTATCGGAAGGAGTTCTTAGGCACGCACAACGTGGACAACGGACGCGGCGGAAAACAGTGGATCAGACTGGCGCTGGTTCCCGAAAAGACCGACTTCGGCTTCGACCCGACCACCATTACGGTGACGGCCTCCAACGGAAGACTGTTCCGGCTGGACCAGCTGGTCAGCGTCGTCCACACCGAAGAAGAGCCTCAAAGCTATTACCGCATCAACGGACTGAACTCCATTTACTTGTCTGTCACAGCCGAGGAAACGGCCAACCAGCTGGAACTGAGCAAATTGGTGGAAGAGGAAATGGAAAACATCCGCCAGGTGCTGCCCGCCGGATATGAGGTGCATACCGGATATAATGCGACCGACTATATCCATGCCGAGATGAACAAAATCTATCTGCGGACCGGTCTGACGGTGCTTATCCTCTTTGTCTTCGTGTGGTTCATCACCCGCAGGCCCAAATATCTGTTGCTGATTGTCAGCAGTCTGTTTATCAACATAGCGGTGGCCATCATCTTCTATTACTTGTTCGGATTAGAGATGCAGCTTTACTCGTTGGCCGGTATCACCATTTCGCTGAACTTGGTGATAGACAGTACCATTGTGATGACCGACCACATCCTGCACCGCCGCAACCTGAAGGCGTTCATGTCGGTGCTGGCAGCCACGCTGACGACGATGGGAGCTCTGGTCATTGTCTTCTTCTTAGACGAACGGATCCGGCTGAATCTGCAAGACTTTGCGGCAGTGGTCATTATCAATCTGGCCGTTTCGCTGTTCGTGGCCCTGTTCTTCGTACCGGCCATGATCGATAAGACGGGACTGACCTATCAGCCGTCAACGAAAAAACGCGGAAGGCTGTTCCTGCAACGCTGGCGTCAGCGGATGGCAGACAAATGGCACCGGACGTTCAGTGCAAAGCGGTGTGCGGTCGGGTTCTCTCATTACTACATCCGTCAGATCAAGTTTTTGCAACGCTGGCGCTGGGCAGTAGCCGTAGTGCTGGTGCTGGCATTCGGGCTGCCGGTCTTCCTGTTGCCCGAAAAGCTGGAGGGCGAAGGCACGTGGCCGGACCTGTATAACAAGACGTTAGGCTCGGCTACATACAAGGAATCGGTGAAACCCATCGTGGACAAAGCCTTGGGAGGCAGTTGGCGGCTGTTTGTGGAGAAGGTGTACGAAGGCAGTTACTTTACCCGTAACGAGGAAGTGGTACTGACCGCCAATGCCAATCTGCCCAACGGCAGCACGCTGGAGCAGATGAACACGCTTGTGAAGCGGATGGAAACCTATCTGACGCAGTTCAGCGAAATCAGGCAGTTCCAGACCAATGTTTACAATGCCCGCCGGGCCAGCATCAACATTTATTTCAAGAAGGAAGCAGAAAAAAGCGGTTTCCCCTATACGCTGAAATCGGGCATCATCTCGAAAGCGCTGGAGCTGGGTGGAGGCAGTTGGAGCGTTTACGGCCTGCAGGATCAGGGCTTCAGCAACGACGTGCGCGAAAGTGCCGGTTCGTACCGCATCCGCATGTACGGATACAATTACGACGAGCTGTACAAATGGGCCGAAGCGCTGAAAGACACCTTGCTGACCCACCGGCGTATAAAGGAAGTCACCATCAACTCGGAGTTTTCGTGGTGGAAGGACGATTATCAGGAGTTCTACTTCGATTTGGACAAGCAGCGCATGGCAGAGGAAGGAGTCAATGCAAGCATGCTGTTCAATGCCGTGGAACCTATTTTCAGTAAAAACATATCGGTGGGCACGGTCCCTACCGAGAATGGTTCGGAACGGTTGAATCTGTCCTCCAAGCAGTCGGGCGAGTACGACAGTTGGGCCATGCAGTACTATCCTTACGGCTATTCGGCCGACAAGCAGTATAAGCTGTCCGACCTGTCTGTGGTGGAGAAAGGACAGATGCCCCAGAACATCGCGAAGGAGAACCAGCAGTACCGCCTGTGTCTGCAATACGAATATATCGGTTCGTACGAAATGGGCAACCGGGTGCAGGAGCGCGATCTGGAAGCCATCAAAAAGCTGCTCCCGATGGGCTATACGGCCGAATCGGAACGTCAGACATGGGGGTGGGGCGGAGGCATCAACAAGCAGTACTTGCTTCTGCTCATCGTGATATCCATCATCTTCTGCACAACCAGCATCCTGTTCAATTCGCTGAAGCAACCGTTGGCCATTATTTTCATCATCCCCGTTTCGTACATCGGCGTGTTCCTGACGTTCTATTGGTTCCAGCTGAACTTCGATCAGGGCGGATTTGCTTCTTTCGTGTTGCTGTGCGGCATTACGGTCAATGCAAGTATCTATATTTTGAACGAATACAACAGCATATGCCGTCGCTTTCCGCACATGTCGCGCTACTATGCTTACGTGAAAGCCTGGAACGCGAAGATTGTTCCGATTTTCCTGACAGTGATCTCTACGGTGTTGGGATTCATTCCGTTCATGGTAGGGACGGAGAAGGAAGGTTTCTGGTTCCCGCTGGCGGCGGGTACGATCGGCGGATTGGTGATGTCGGTCATCGGCATCTTCTTTTTCCTGCCACTGCTGTGCCTGAAACGTGACAAGGTAAAAAAGACTGCGGCGAAATGACCTCCGGACCACCCCGGAACGGGGGTCGGCAAATGCTGCCGGAACCTGCTCTGTGCGTGTTCCCGGTGGTTTGTGCCCGTTAACGGAACGTATTACGGAAATTTCTCTTTAATTCCTTTAACTTTTACTCTTTATTCACATTCTTTTTTGTTACTTTTGCCGCAAATTTAATGAAACCATTATTTTAAATAAACGCATGGCAAATGTAATTAAGTTACGTAAAGGCCTTGACATCAACCTGAAAGGCGCTGCTGCCCAGGAACTTGTGTCTGTTAAGGAACCGGGATTCTATTCGCTGGTTCCCGATGACTATACAGGCATCACTCCGAAAGTGGTGGTCAAAGAGCAGGAATATGTGATGGCCGGGGGACCCTTGTT